>CAZWZZ010000280.1:0-7569 GCA_964638395.1 uncultured Caldilineaceae bacterium | reverse complement strand
GTGGTCGAGGGGCAGATGTCGGAAGTAACGAGCGTCACCATTGGGCCGGTGGAGGTGGTGGAACCTGTAGAGGTTTCTAATGAGCGATAAAAATAGGGGCGCAAAAAATCCGCTTAAGCAATTTGTTGCCTTAATACTGGTTTTTATATTTGGAATTATAGCTGCATTGCTAATGTTAGAGATTGGGTTACGGCTTGTTCCGCAGGCAACAATCAATAATTTGATAGAACGTTCTTCGCAACGACTGGTACTGTATCGCCTGGATCCACGAATTGGTTGGTCATTAAAACCGGGGGGGGAAACGGTCATTACCACCAAGGATGACCGCGCAATTCCAATTCAAGTAAACTCGTTGGGATTACGTGATACTGAACACACGTATCAGAAACCGCCGGGTGTTTTTAGGCTCTTAATGTTGGGCGACTCATTTACTGAGGCGTTGGATGTAGAATTGGAAGAATCATATCCGTATTTAGTTGAGCAATGCCTGACCAGCAAGCTGAATATGCCGGTGGAGGTCATCAATGGGGGAGTATCCGGTTACGGCACGCCGGAAGAATATCTGTTTTACCTCAATGAAGGCATTAAATACCAACCCGATTTAGTAGTGTGGATGTTATACACCGGCAATGATTTTACCGATTTGTTTCGTACACTGCAGACGCGCTTCGTAGCCGGCTTCGGTGGATATCAGTTTCGGTTAGAGGATGGTGATTTGGAAAAAACATGGGTCAGTTGGGAATACCCTAATGATAACACTGTTACTTGGCCCGAATTGTTGCTGCGTCGTTACTCTCGGGTTTGGCGAGTTCTGGCCCATCCAGAGTCTAAAATTCATTCGTCTTATCGTAAGTGGCGGGCCGAAATAGCAGCATCAGATCAAGAAAAATCATCTCCGACTTTGTTGAATTGGCGTTACTATATGCACACCACTGATTTTGTGGAAAATGAAGCGTCACCTCCAGAAGTGACACAAGCCTGGCATCTGTTCTCGGCTGTGTTGGATGAATTGCAAACACAGGTCATTGCTAACGATCAACAGTTAGTCTCCGTAATTATTCCGGCTGACTATCAGGTAGATCGGTTGGCGCGTGAACAACTCATTGAGATGATATTGAAACCAGTCCCAGGCGCAGCCGAATTAGACTGGGATGTTACCGAGCCAAATCGAAGCCTGGTTCACCTGCTGAATTCAAAAAATTTACCTGTCCTTGATTTACAACCTTATTTACAGGCTCATTATGAGGCCGGGAAAGAGTCTCTATATTTTGAGGGTGTGGAGGCGCATCTCAATCGCGATGGACAGAAATTAGCTGCCGAGGTGATGTGTGAGTGGCTGATACAAAACAAGACAGACCTATTGATGACAGGGTTATAAAACTGTTATTTGTAAAGTTAATCCAGGTATAATGAAATGATATGAAAGTGTGGAGTAACCAAAAGCGTACCTTGAGCTTAAAACCTTTGCTCCCTCGACAACTGAATTTATTGAGCATTTTACTGTTGGCGTTGATTACCCTGGCTTTTTTTTGGCGGGTACCACTACAGGGGCGCGTGTTGTTGCCGCTCGATGTGTTACACACTTACGAACCGTGGCGCAGCGAAATACCGGGCGCATTGGGGATACAGATTTGGAACTCTTGGCGCAGCGATGAAATAAGACAGTTTTATCCATTTACGTCCGTTGTCCAACAAGGCTGGCGACAAGGACAGATACCATTTTGGAATCCTTATAATGCCACCGGAATTCCACTTTTGGCCCATGGTTACGAAAAAGTTTTCTATCCCCCGCATATAGTACTACTATTTCTGATGTCTACTGCTCAAACAATGAGTTGGGGACTTATTTTACATACGTTTCTAGGTGCTTTTTTTACCTACTTGTTTTTACGAGAATTGAAAAGTAGTCGCGTGGGCGGGATCATAGCAGCAATTGTTTTTGTTTTTGGTGGTTATGCCGTGTTGTTGATGCCATCGGCGGCGCGTTTTCCAGGAACGATGTGGCTACCACTTTTATTCTGGACATTTGAACGGTCGCTGGCTCGTCGGAATTGGGGATGGTTTATTGCCGGTGGTGCTGTTTTGGCTATGCAGGTGTTAGCCGGTCATTTGCAGGTGGTTCTGTATTCGCTCACTGGTCTGGGGTTTTACGCTTTCTATCGGATCGCGCTAATCTGGTTCGATACTAAAAGTATCACTCAAGCACTTAGGCCTCTGCTTTTTGTACTACTGGCGACGGTTATTGGTTTAGGGCTGACTGCTTTTCAGGTGTGGCCCATTCTGGAACTGGCAGGGATGGGAATCCGTAATGAAGCCGTCGCCTCTCCGAACCCAGATAGCTTGACGGCTGAGTTTGAGGAATTAGCCAATAATCTCTCATCAAAAACTCTACTTCGCTTGATTATACCTGATGTTTTTGGCTCCGACTTGGATCATAATCCGGCACAGGGTTTTAGTCATACTGTTTACATGTATTTTGGATTGCTGCCACTCTTTTTTATCATTACCGCTCTCTTTTCTGTCCACCGGCGCGTGGTTTGGGGGATGATATTCATTGCATTGCTTGTGTGGTTGGTGATGTTTGAGATTCCGCCATTTTACCAACTATTTGCTCTGTTTTATCCATCATTTGAAGCATTGGGTTTTTATCGAGCGCAAATGCTCATAGCTTTTTTGGGTGCGGTTACTGCTGGCTTAGGGGCAGACTGGCTCATTCGGGAATGCCCAGTTGCTTTTATCAAGATGCTTTTTTATGGTGGTTTGATTGCTGGAGGAATGCTCACCGCTGTCATAGTCGGATTGGCATACGCTACTAAGTACCAGCAGCGCTTTTTTTGGCTTATTCCCTCGTTAGAAGAGGTAAGTCCAGAGCCGGTATACCTACTGTCTTCTTTGATATTTGGTTTGCTGTTTCTGGTCGCTGGGTTGTGGCTGTTGTGGCTATGGGCAACCCATAAAATTAGTCGGTCCGTTTTTGGGACGTTGGTAGTGACTCTGATTGTATGCGATCTTTTTCTGGCCCACATTGATTACGTACCGGCCTATGATCCAGCAATGCTCTATCCCTCTACTCCCAGCATAGCCGCTATGCAGGAATTGAAAACTCAAAATAATCAGCCCATTCGTATGATGAGCGTCAATCGACTCTTTTGGGGTAATATTTCTACAGTTTTTCAACTCGAAGATATCCAAGGTTATGATTCGTTTCTGTTGAAACGGTACAGTGATTACCTCGACCTGACCAATGCCCGCGCTGACGCTAACTTTCGCATCGCCGCCTTTGAGGCCAAAACGGATAAATTTATTGACGCTTTGAACGTTAAATATATCTATGCTCCTCGCTATAAATTGGCCACCGGCGATTGGGTTTCGCTATTGACTCAGGTCGATACTCCGCAGATTGAGTCGGAACATGACTACGCTGGTCAGAAAGATGAATGGATTATCAACGGTTGGTCCCAGTCAGTGCTGTTGGCTCCGACCTCCTCCCGAATTACTTATCGCGGCTTTCTACAACAGCCCACTCAACTTGAAACCGCCATCGCTATCGCTCCTGAAGAAGCCGACCAACCGGGGGCCGCAGTCACCTTTGAGGTGTATGCCCACACCTCAGACGGTATTTCCCGCCGCCTCTTTTCTCAAGAACTCACGGCCGCCGCCGACTCCGTTTGGCAGCCGGTCGTAGTTGATTTGACTGACTTTACTGGCCAAGAAGTGCTGCTCTCGCTAGTTACGAACAATCGTGACGACGCTAAATGGAACGCCGGTTGGGCCGACCCCTTGTTGAGCGATAGTTCCAAAGTCGAACTGTTACACTATGGGCCTAATACTATTTATCTCAACAAAAATCACCTGCCTCGTGCTTGGCTGGTGCATCAGGTGATAGAAGTCACCCCGGAAGACACCGCTGCCGCTGCTGAGAGAATGTCCCAGCCAGGGTTTGATCCGGCTATCGTCGCTGTTATTGAGGGCGACCTGCCTGCACCGGTCACCTCGTCCGAGGTGTCGTCGGTAGTCGAGTTTGTTGAATACAGCCCGTCAGCCTCGACCATCACCGTTGACTCATCTACGCCCGGACTGTTAGTTACATCAGACATCTATTATCCTGGCTGGCAAGTGACTGTTAATGGTCAGCCGCAAACATATTACGCCACGAACATCGCTATGCGCGGTGTCTATCTGCCCGCCGGTCAGCATGAAGTTAGATTTGTTTACAAGTCCGACTCTTTCCGGTTTGGGCTGTATATTTCCATAGGGACGTTGATAATTATCTGTGGAGCGCTGCTCCTGCATTGGTGGTCGTATCGGCGATCAAGTTTAGGCGAAAATTGATGATTTATTGGTTTGTATATTTCTTGATTTTAATAGGCATCACCACTGTTTTAATAACTCCGTTTTTCCTTTTTCGGCGTAAAGGCCGAAAGTCTGCTGCCGGACAAACTCTTATCGAGAATATCAGTTTGTCTCTCCTTGTCCTATTTTTTACGTTCATGGCCCTCGAATTCGGCTTTAAACTCTTCTTCGCCCAATCCGATGGCTTTCGCTACACCCTCGCTTCGCAAAACTGGTTCGACCGCTACTGGCAGCAAAACTCACTGGGCTACCGCGACCGGGAGTGGACACCGGAACAACTGGCCGGTAAAACCAGGGTGATGGTGGTGGGCGATTCCTTTGTAGCAGGTAATGGCATTGCTGACCCCGAAGACCGTTTTGCCAACCAACTAGGTCAGCTACTCGGCAATGACTTCGCCGTAATGGTTGTCGCTTCGCCAGGCTGGGATACGCTTGATGAAATTGATGCCATTGTAGAACACCCCTTTCCCCCTGATGTAATAATCCTTTCCTACTTCATCAACGACATCGAGGGCACGGCTTATGCCAGAGGATGGCAACGTCCGCAAATTCGGCAAGAGCCACCCGGCTGGCTTGAACCCCTGATCGACAATTCACACGCTATTAATTTTCTATACTGGCGGCTGGTGCGGCTAGGTCCGCAGGAATGGGCGGCCATTTATTGGGAAGATTGGCTCAAAAAAATTAGCGCCGACCCCGATATTCGGTGGCGGCACCGGCAAGAGCTGATCACCATCATTGAAGGCGCGGAGGCGGAGCAAATACCCCTTTTTGTGGTGGTCTTTCCCAATTTGGCGGCTATTGAAGAAAGTCAGCCCTTCACCCAGCCAGTCATTGATCTCTTTCAAGAGCATAACGTCCCGGTGTTAGATGTTGGCCAACTACTGGCCGACTATGAGCCTTCTGAGACTATGGTCAATGCTGTTGACTCTCACCCTAACGAAATGGTCAATTTGATGGTAGCCGAAGCACTGTACCAATTAATCCAAGATTAAGCGACAGCCAACGATTTACTCAACTAATCGGCCTCGGCCCCCCGACCAACACCAGCCCATGCTCGGCACAGCGTTGCTGGACGGCCTCGGTCTGACCGGGGGAAATCAGAATACCCCGAACCTGTTTATCGGGATTTTGCAGGGTCACTAATTCAACCTTCAACGCAAAAATATCAACCTCGCTGACCTTGGGCGTCGTTTTGACCTCGAACACCTCGAAAACCGTTAGTTTATCATCCTCTACGATCAGGTCTATTTCGGTAGAGAAACCGGCCTTAAAAATCAAACCATTAGTGTCAACCAAATTCTGGCGCAGTTGAATCTTGTCCGGGGACAGATGCGGATTTTTTAGACCATAACTCAGGGCCACGGCAAACATATCCTCAAGCGAGTGTCCCTTTTTGTCCCACAACCCGCCGGTCTGTAGGTTCAGCCACATATCCTGGCTATCCATCCGTTTCAAGATCATCTCCTGACCATGATGTAATTTGGCAATATCCCGTCGCATCCCAAGCTGTGTCTTTTCGGCTTTGCCGAGCCGCTCGTCAACCTTGCCAAGTTGGTCGTCAACCTTGTCGAAGCGTTGATCGACTTTATCAAAATTATCTTTTGTTTCCTGCCGAAAGCCTGTAAATTCATCCAACAACCGGGCAAACTCATCCCGGCGAGGGAATTGTTGGGCCAAGATGCCCTCGATGGCCGTGGCCACCTCCGGGTCTTGTCGCAATAGATCGGGCAAAATTTTGATGACATACTCTCGGACTTGTTTGAGTTCTTTTTCGTCCAGCATAGTCCCGCCTCCGCTGTCTCTACATCAGTGATTTTACTCTGAATCAAGGAATGAGTAAAATACGTACCAAAACATCTCACCACCGATAAGCGTTCAACGACCAAAACCCCCCGGCAAGTGGCACACCGGTACTTTCCAAATTAGCAATAGCCCGCACGATGTCAGCGTAGCTCATATCACGTTTGGGGTCATTGTCCTGATAAACAGCAAAAATCCCCCAACAATCCGGGGATTTTTGCTGCAAAACGAGAAAATCTTTTGGGTTTATTGGCGGAGACGATGAGCAAAAGCGCAATCATCCAGGTATATCTTTAGGCTCAAGTTCCACCCCTTGAGACGACAGGATTTGTTCTTCTTCCGCCACTTCGCTTTCGATCAGGTCCCGGTTTGTTTGATAATAGACTTGCGCCTCCCGAACTTGGGTCAGCGGTAAATCCATATCAGCTGCGGCTTCTTCAGCGTTCAGATCGTTGGCCCGCATTTTGTAAATTAGCTGGCCGACCGTCATATTTTTGCCTTTGAGGTAAAGCTGCTTCCGGCCCGTCTCCGGCCGGGCAATCAAATAGTCGTAGTGATCGAACCGCAGTGGCTCAACGGCTGGCACGGTTAGCTCTTTGTATTTGGCCACATTAGCCAGCGTCTTTTTGTCCACGCTGATAATCCGCTGCCCGGACATCATTTCATTGACGATCCACAAGAATGTTCCGTAGGCTTGTTGCAGTAAATCTGACCGGGAGCGTACTGACAACCGCTCGCTCAAATGTTGGAGCATATTGACCTCTTGCTCGGTCAGATCAACCTGCAATCTTACTTTTTTGGTTGAATAGGGTATACTCTGGTTTGTGGCCATGTTGTTTCTCCTTGCCCTTCAATAAGGTGACTGAAATTTTGCAGCAAAATGGAGTTTTCGTCAATAGCTTTCATGAAAAAATTCTCTCCTAACCTTATCAATGCCTCTATCGCTCCCAAAAGACAAAGCGCCGACCTCGGACTAATTTTGATCTTAGCCCTTCTGCCTCTCCTTTTCTTCTGGCGACTCATCACCCCCAACCCTACCGACCGCATGCAAATCACCGGCGGCGACTTCACCGAGCAATACTTCCCCCTGCGGGCCTTCACCGCCCAGGAATGGGTACAGGGGCGGGTTCCCCTCTGGAACCCCTACCTGTACGGCGGCCAGCCGGCCCTGGCCGATATTCAATCGGGCGCGTTGTACCCACCCCACATCATCGAAGCGCTGATTTTAGGCTGGGGCGTACCGCTCTTTGGTTGGGAAATCGGCTTCCCGGTGTGGGCGCTGGAACTCCAGATTATCCTGCATTTTTCCATCGCGGCGGTCGGGACGTATCTCTTTGTCCGCCATCTAGGCTTACGCCACCACATTCCCCTGCGCCGCGCCCGTTTCGGCGGGGTGATGGCCTCGCTCATCTT
>CAZWZZ010000279.1:0-7577 GCA_964638395.1 uncultured Caldilineaceae bacterium | reverse complement strand
TGACAAAATTTATGGAAACTGGCCCAATCTTCATTTCAAACCGGGAATTGCTGCCGTATAAATGTGGATGTATTGATACTGGCTAACCTTGCGGCCTGCTCCGAGAAACAGTATTCAACGTCACCGGACTTTTGCCGATGCGTTGGTTATTGAGGGTAATTTCGACGCCATCGCCGACAGGAAGTAACGGAACGGGAGACTCAAATCCAAGCATGTCAATGAGTTCCAGGAAAAGCGGCAGAATAAACATTTCTTGCGGCAGCAGGGATTGATCGATATTTTTCTGTGTGGTTGTCAGAAAGAATAAAATATCGACATCGGCTGGCCGGTCTAAATATTGACGGTCAGGGTTGCTCCGGTCGCGGCCCAGCGCCGTTTCTATCCTGTCGAACCGTTTCCGTAATGTCACAGAATCCATTGGAGATTTAAAGGCGGCACACAAATTAAGAAATTTGTTGCCGGAGCGCATATCAACCGGCTCCGTGCGGAGTATCCGGCTGATGGTTAACTCGCCGGCGAGATTCAACAAGGCGTCAAGAATTTTCGGTACATTTTGTTCCGGCTCGATGTTGCTGCCAATGCTCAGGAAATAAAGATTCATCGTGGGTCTTGAATTTTCAATATCGCCAAATTCGATTGAATTATGATAGCCGAGAAAAGACGAAGCTCAAAATCGCGCTGGGGCTGATGACCGGGATTGACCAAATTCCCGGTCTCACATAGAATATGAACAATCCGTAGACCGCAGCATCTTGAGTAGACCGAAGCACGAGGTCGGACCGAAAGGTGCGGTTGCGATATAGTGACAACATTTAGCCTGCCACCTGACGGCAGGCATTTTTTTGATGAGAGGATAGATGAGATGCGTATTGGAATTATCGGCTTACCCAACAGCGGCAAAACAACGATTTTCAACGTGCTGACCGGCGGCAGCGCCCCAACAGCGGCCTATTCGGGCGGTACGTTTCAGGTCAATACGGCGATGGTCGATGTGCCGGATGGGCGGGTTGAGGCCCTCAGCGAGATGTATAACCCCAAAAAGACGACCCACGCCCGGGTGGAGTATGCCGACATCGCCGGCTTGAGCGGGGCGGAAGAGACAAGCACCGGCGGGGTCAACCTGAGCGGGGAACTCATCAACGCCATCGGCAATAATGACGCCCTGCTCCACGTCGTCCGCGTTTTTGAGGATGAGGCCGTAGCCCACCCCCTGGAAAATGTCGATCCGGCGCGGGACATCGCCCGGCTGGATACGGAGTTGAGCCTGTCCGATTTGAGCAAAATCGAGAATCGGCTGGAGCGGCTGGAAGTCAGCCTGAAAAAGGGGAAGGCGACCCCCACCTTTGCCGACGATCAGAAAGAGTATGACATCCTGAGCCGCCTCAAGCCCCACCTCGAGCAGGGGCAGCCGATCCGTAATTTTGAACTGACCGCCGATGAAGAGAAACGGCTGCGGGGGTTTCAGTTCCTCAGCCAAAAGCCGGTCATGCTTCTGTTCAATCTCGGAGATGAGGGGGATATGCCGCAGATTGAGTATGACCACCAAAAAAGCACGGTGACGGCTGTCCGGGGCCGGCTGGAGATGGACATCGCCCAACTGGAGGCTGCGGATGATCGGGCGCTGTTTATGGCGGAGTATGGGGTGACGGAGCTGAGTAGCGAGCGAATCATCCGCCAAAGTTATGATCTCTTGGGGCGGATGAACTTCTTCACCGTCGGTGAGGATGAAGTGCGAGCCTGGGAGGTAGACCGGGGCGCCACGGCGCTGGAAGCGGCCGGGACTATTCACACCGATTTGGCGCGGGGCTTTATCCGAGCCGAGGTGGTCAGTTATGAGGAGCTGATGGCCGCCGGCTCTAATGCCGCCGCAAAATCGGCCGGAAAGGTCCGGCTGGAAGGCAAGGATTACATCGTTCAGGATGGTGATGTTATCGTCGTCCGCTTTAATGTTTAGCTAATCTTCACTTTTAGTCATTCTAACACGAATCTAACAGTGACCGGGTACAATGATTTTATCCTGACAGAGTGGCCATTCACAAGTAAAAAATTTAAGCTACTCTGCGTCAAAAAATTACTCAGCGATTAGATTTTGTGTCAACAGTCCAAGCCACGAGATGCGAACTGCGACGAGGCTTTATCGTATTCAAGCAGACTCATCAACCACAGGTCTTAGTTGCTGAAACCTAAGGTCTAAGGAGCAAAATGTTTAATATGTTTGAGGATTTGTCACCCCAAGTCACATCGTTGGCTTCAATTCCTGAAGAGTTGCCTATCTTGCCGTTGCGTGGAACTGTGGCCTTTCCTTTTATCATCTTGCCTCTCAACATCGGTATTGAACGGTCTGTCAAACTAATTCAAGCGGCTGTTGAAGAGGATGAAAATTTGATCGGCTTAGTTGTATCGAAAGAACCTGAACTCGAAGAACCCGATCCCGAAAAATTACACACGACCGGCGTCGTCGCTCGTATTCACCGCGTGGTGCGCGGCGACAAAGGCTCGCTACAGGTCATCGTGCAGGGGCTTGAACGCTTCAAAATAGAAGATTGGACAGAGACCGAGCCTTATTTGAAAGCGAAAATTTCTCTCGCCCCGGATATCGTTGAAACCGACCAAGAGGCCGAACTGGAAGCCCTGCGTCGGCGTGCGCTGGAACTGTCCCACTCGATTGTCGAATACCTGCCGCAGGTTCCGAGCGAAGCCAGCCAGATATTAGAACAGGTCGAAGACCCGCGAGTCATTGTCTACTCTATCGCGTCCAATATGCGAATGGATTTCCAGGATCGACTGGAGGTCTTGCTGGAAGACTCGCTGCGGGAAAAGATGACCCGGCTGGTGCAGTTGATGACCCGCGAGCTTGAGGTGCTGGAAATCACCCAACAGATTCGGTCGGAAACGCAAGAGGAGATGGACAAGACCCAACGGGAATTTTATCTCCGCCAGCAGCTCCGAGCGATTCAGAAGGAGCTGGGCGAGGATGATGAACAGGCCATCACCGATGAGTACCGGCAAAAGATCGAAGAGATTGGCATACCGGAGGAGGCCAAAAAAGAGGCCCTGCGGGAATTGAGCCGTATGGAAAAGCTCCAGCCCCAGGCGGCGGAGTATGGCGTCATCCAGACCTACTTGGATTGGATGGTTGAACTGCCCTGGAGCAACTTAACCGATGATAATCTGGACATCAACCACGCTCGCCAGGTTTTGGATACCGACCATTACGATATGGAAGATGTCAAAGAGCGCATCCTGGAATATCTGGCCGTGCGTAAGTTGCGTCTGGAACGAGAATTTGATAAAGAGCCGGTCGAAAAAGGTCGGGAGCAGGACCGGGCCGGTGGCTCCATACTGCTCTTTGTTGGCCCGCCTGGCGTCGGCAAAACCAGTCTGGGGCGCAGCATCTCTCGCGCTTTGGGCCGGGAATTTACCCGTATGAGTCTGGGCGGCGTCCGGGACGAGGCTGAAATTCGGGGCCATCGCCGCACCTACATCGGTGCCTTGCCGGGACGCATCATCCAGGCCATCAAACGGGCCGGAACCCGCAACCCGGTGTTTATGCTCGATGAGGTGGACAAGGTCGGCGCCGATTGGCGGGGCGACCCCAGCAGTGCCTTGCTGGAGGTTCTTGATCCGCAGCAAAATTATGCCTTCCGGGATCACTATCTCGACATCGACTTCGACCTGAGCGAGGTGATGTTCATCGCCACGGCCAACACCCTGGACACCATTCCGGCCCCGCTGCGGGACCGGATGGAAATCATTCGTCTCGATGGGTACACCGAATACGAGAAGATCGAGATCGCCCGCAGCTATCTGGTTCCGCGCCAGATCAAGGCCAATGGGCTGCAGCCGGATGAGATCGAATACACCGAAGCGGGCCTGCGCCAGATCATCCGCGATTACACCCGCGAAGCCGGGGTGCGGAACCTGGAGCGGGAGATTGGGCGGGTTGCTCGCAAGGTGGCCACGCAGGTGGCCAGCAACGGCCCGGAAACGGCTGAGACCACTGAAATCGGCCCGGAGGAAGTGCGTGACTACCTGGGCAAACCGAAGTTCCACTTCGAGGCGGCGCAACGCACCGAGAAGGCCGGCGTGGCCACCGGTTTGGCCGTCACCCCGGTCGGGGGCGATGTGCTGTTCATCGAGGCGGCCCGGATGGTCGGTAAAGATAAACTGATCTTGACCGGTCAACTGGGGGATGTGATGAAAGAAAGCGCCCAAATTGCCCTCAGCTACATCCGGGCGCACGTCGATGAATTTGGCATCGACCCGGAGCAGTTCAACAATGCCGACATTCATCTACACGTGCCCACCGGAGCCGTGCCGAAGGATGGGCCGTCTGCCGGAATCACGATGGTTACGGCCCTGGTCTCGCTGCTAACGGGCCGCCCGGTGCGCTCCGATGTGGGGATGACCGGCGAAATCAGCCTGCAAGGGCAGGTCTTGCCTATCGGCGGTCTCAAGCAGAAAATTATGGCCGCTCACCGGGCCGGTCTGAAAACGGTGATTTTCCCCGAGCGAAACGAGCCGGATTTGGACGACGTGCCGGAGGATGTGCGGGAAGAAATGACCTTCCACATCGTCGAGACGTTGGAGGAGGTGCTGGAACACGCCTTAAGTTCCAAAGTCCCTTTCGGTGATGCCCTGCCGGAGGCCAGGAAAAAGGCCCCGCAGTTGGAGATGACGCTGAATTAGGCGTTTGCATCATAAATAACAATAAATAGAAGTGAAATGAATAGAAAAAGCCGCTCATAATGAGCGGCTTTTTGTTTTATCGTCCACACTCTCAACCGGCAGCTTGAGTTTGAGTAACTCTCGCCGGCTCCACGTGAACAATCACATCCTTAATCCTTAACGTTTGTTGCAGCCGGCGCTGAACCACGTGCCCCAACTCGTGGGCCTTGACCAGAGGCATTTGACCATCAATCTGGATGTGCAAATCGAGATGCGCGGCCTGCTGACTGCCCCGGCTACGAATTTTATGGCAGGATTGCACCCCATTGACAGCCATCACGATTTTCTCAACGCGGGCCGTATCGACCACCGCTCGATCCGCCAAAACATCCGAGGCCCGGCGGACGATGCCCCAGCCGGTACGGGCGATGACCAGAACGATGACCAGGGCCACCGCGGCATCCATCCACAGCCAGCCCAGCTTGACGGCCCCCAAACTGACCAACACCGACAGCGACACAAAAATATCGGAGCGAGTATGCTCGGCATCGGCCAGGAGCAGGCTGCTGTCCAGTTCCCGCCCCTTCCGCCGCTCATACCAGGCCACCAACACGTTGAGGCTGATGGTCACGAGCATCACCCCAAAACTCAAGGCCGTAACCTCCGGCTGGCTGTCCTCAAAAAAGCGGGTGAAAACACTCTTGAGAACATTCCAACTGGTCAACAAAAGCAGCAAGCCGATAGCCAGCGTAGCGAAGGCCTCATATTTGTGATGCCCGTAGGGGTGGCTGCCATCCGGCGGGCGACCGGCCAGGGTAGAACCGACCAGGCCGATGACGTTCGAGGAAGCATCCATCGCCGAATGAAAGCCGTCGGCCATCATACTGATCGAGCCGCTGACCAGGCCGACAACAATTTTGGCCACGGCGACGGCCAGATTGATGCCCAACGTCTGCCACAATACGCGGTTGACTGCTCGCCCGGTTGAGGGGCGGTCTGTCTGGGCCGAAAAATGGGGCATTGAGTTGAAGGTATTGACCATCGCTGTTTCCTATTGATTGGGACAGATTTAACAACGTTAACGCTTCTATTTTATGCTCTTCTTCGGCTCAAATCAATAGACTGCTGTTAAGTTTTCTTTCAGTCGCTCCTAACCTCCGGGCCATAACGCCCCGAAATAAATTTTAAGCATCTGCTAATCACTTTTTTAGATACGGATAAAACGGCCTACTCAAAATTGCCTCGCAAATAGGCCCAGCTCAGCCGGGCGCTCTCGACCGGCTTCCGTTTTGTCTCATCCTGCTCCACGACCAACCAGCCATCGAAGCGGGACTGAATCAACTCAAACAGCGGGGGGAAATTGACATCCCCGTGGCCGACTTCGCGCCATTCATCCGGGGTGGTATCTTTGATGTGGAAATAGCCGATCCGGTCGAAGAAACGTTCGACGACCACCGGTGGGTTGCCACCCCCCCGCTGCACCCAGCCCACATCCAGACAGAGCGAGACTAGGGCCGGGTCGGTATGGTCACAAATGTGCTGCAATTCGGCACATTCATTCTCGATCTCCCAGAAGTGGTTGTGGTAACAGAGGGTCAGGCCCCGCTGCCGACACATCTCGCCGATGCGGTTGAGGTTATCGGCCTGTTGCTTGAGTTCCGCCTCGCTTTTGTCCTCCTTCAACTTGCCGCTGTAGGGCACAAAGGTGGCCTCCGCTGCGTGGGCATAATCAATCGTCCGCTCCAAATCGGCCAACGCGGCCTGGACTGCCGCCGGGTCGTAAATCTCTCCCCCGACGTGGATACCAACGACGTCCAGGCCGTAGGCAACCGCCTGCTCCCACAGCAGCTCCGGTTCGTCGATATCCAGATGTTGTGCCCCAATCTCGAAACCGTCGTAGCCGACCTTAGCAACCTCGGCTAGAATCTGCTCCCGATTGGTGCGGTTCATTTCTACACCCCAGGGCCGGGTTTGAATACCGATTTTCATACGATCACCTCACTTTGCTGTGGTTACCGCCCCGGAATATTGATGCTCTCACCGGGGTAGATCAAGTCAAGATTATCAATCTGGGAATTGGCAGACACCAAATCGGCAAAGGTCACGCCTGCTTCCCGGGCGATACTGCCCAGCGTGTCACACGTGCCGACCAGGTAGGTCGCCCCCCGATCAAGGCCGGGATTGGTGGCGCAGTCGTAGTTGTCTGAGGCTTCGACGACGCGAACGTCAACCACCCCGTCCGGGACGTTCTGGCTACCGGCCAGGCGAGCGGCCAGTTCCAGCCTGCCTTCGACCACATCGAGGGTATAGTGCCACTCACTATCGCTGCCGACCTGGATCGTGCCCAGCGCCGTCCCTTTGTCCAAGACCTCGACATCCTCCCCGGATGGCCCGGTGCCGGTCACGATCAATTCGCCGACCAGGACATCGGCCCCGTCCGCCGGGAAGATGATGGTCAAATCGCCGCTGGCGGCGGGGGCGCTCGTGGTCGTTTCCGTCGGAACGGTCGTTGCGTCGATGGCCGGAGTCGGCGTAGAAGTCGGCGTCGGCGTGGGAGTCGGCGTGGGCGTCGGCGTCGGGCTTTCGGTGGCCGCCTCAGTGATGGAGACATTCACCGGATTGGTGGCGGTGATGACTTGCCCGTTCGCGTCCACCGTTTGGGCGCTAATCTCGTAATCGCCGGGATCGGTCAGCGTCAGGTCGAACACCCAGTTTCCGTCGGCATCGACCGGAGCCGACCCCACCACCGAGCCATCGACCACGATCTCAACGTCGCTATTCGGTTCCCCCGTCCCGGTCAGCATCAGTTGACCGCCAGGTAGGGGCTCGTCCCCGCTCAAGCTCAGCGTCGGCAACACGGAAGTGTCCTCCTCCGCCCCCTCGCCGGTCCCGAAGTCGGGCCACTCGAA
>CAZWZZ010000278.1:0-7577 GCA_964638395.1 uncultured Caldilineaceae bacterium | reverse complement strand
TTTCCTGAGAAGGTGATTGTTCAAACATCCGTAAAACGTAAATCGTAAAACGCAAGTATCTATTCAGCCGTTGTCCTAAAAACAGCGATTTCATAGCGGGGATTAGGAGATTTGGGGATTTTATCTAAGAATTTATCCCCTAATCCCCAAATCCCCGCGAAAAGTGATCGTTTGGGGAGGCTGCTGAATAGTTACAAACGCAAAACGTAAGATTTCCACTTCATAACAATCTTTAGGAATGAGCCGTGCATAACTTGTGTCTTTCAAATCGTCGTAACTTGGTAATTAGTCATTAGAGATTGAATTACCATTTACTAATAACCAATTGCCAAGTTGGGTGGTGCAAGTTGTTAAGTTCTCAATCCTTGCGTTTCACGTTTTGCGTTTTACGGGGTGAAATGTGAGATTTTGAAATATCGGGAGGCTCAAGGAAATGGAACTAACCGAGATTTAGGGAGAAATGAATGACCGAATCATTAGAAGAGTATCTCGATTTTGCCAGGGAAACCGCCTGGCAGGCCGGCCAGTTGACGCTGGGCTACTTCCAGACCGGGCTGCGGCCTGATTTCAAGGCGGATGATACACCGGTGACAGCGGCTGACCGGGCCGCCGAGGCGCTGATCCGTAGCCGAATCGAGCAGAAATATCCCGGCCATGCCATCGTTGGCGAGGAGTATGGCGCGGAAGGCAGTGAGGGCAAAAGTCACCGCTGGATCATCGATCCCATCGACGGAACGCGGGCCTTTGTGCGGGGCGTGCCGATGTACGCCGTTCTCATCGGCCTGGAAATCGAGGGGGTCTGTCAGGTGGGGGTGGCCCATTTTCCGGCCCTCGGCGAGATAATCGCTGCGGCGACGGGGGCGGGCTGCTGGTGGAATGGCCGCCGCGCTCGCGTCTCCGAGGTGGCGACGTTGAAGGATGGCCTGTTGACCCACGCGGACACGGCCAGCTTCGCCGTGTATGGCAAGGGGGCGGCCTGGCAGCGGCTCCGGGCGGCGGCGGGCTTTCGGGTCGGCTGGAGCGACGCTTACGGCTATCTGCTGGTGGCCACGGGCCGAGCCGAAGTCATGCTCGATCCGATCATGAACGTCTGGGATTGTGCGCCCCACCTGCCGATTTTGCAGGAGGCGGGCGGCTTTTTCGGCGATTGGCGCGGCAACCCCACCATTTATAGCAACGAAGCCATCGCCACCACCCAGACGTTGCTGCCGGAGGTGATGCGTCTCATCCGAGGACAGACTCAATGACCGAAGACATCAACCCATCCCCCTACAGCGATAAAAAAGCAACGGGTGAGGCCCCAGTCGCTCCGGTGGCCGACTCCCCGGCTGCTGCCGCCGACGGGCCTGTTGTCTGGCCCTTCATTCTCGGCGGCCTGATTGTGGTCGGTCTGGTGTGTATCATCGGCCTGGTCGGGGTCCTCTCGTTTTTCATTATCATCGAGTCTGACGGAGATATGGTGCAAGCAGTCAGCAATGGGGCCACTGTTGAGGACAGCCCCACGCTGGAAAGCGGCTCAGATAGCCCTACCCTGCGCGGGGATGTTCTGTTCGAGGAGACGTTCGATACGAATGAGAATGGCTGGGATACGGGCGTGCTGGAAGATGAGTATGGCCGGGAGACGGGCAGCATTGAAGACGGCATTTATACCCTGCAAGTGACCGCCGAGCAGCCTGTTTACATCGAGCGGCAGTTGCCCGACCGAGACTTCGATGATCTCGTTTTGACCGTTGACATTACGCCCACCGACAGCGACGAGCATTATGCCTACGGCGTCACTTTCCGTCAAAATGATGATCTGGACAGTTATGTGGTGGAATTGGGCAATGACCAAACCTTCGGCGTCTTTCGTTTTGATGACGAGGGCTGGACGACGCTGCAAGATTGGACCGTCTCCGAAGCCATCCTGCCCGGCGAAACCAACACCCTGACCGTCATCGCCGAGGACAGCCGCCTGGCCTTTCTGGTCAACGGCCAACCCTTGACCGATTTGCATGACGAGGCCCTATCGACCGGCACCGTCGGCCTGGTCGTGGAGGTCTTTCAGGAAGGCCAGAGCGCCACGGTTCAATTTGACAATTTGGTAATTCGGAAACCATAATGATGAGCCAAGACGACTTAAACAGCACGTTTATCGATCTCTTAACCAAACTGATCTCCATCCCCTCTCCCTCGCGGCACGAGGCCAAAGCCTCGGCCTATTTAGCCGCCTGGCTGAACGCCCACGGCCTGAAAGCCTACGTCGATGAGGCGGGCAACGCGGTCGGCGTCAAAGGGGAGGGGCCGCAGGAGATTTTGCTGCTGGGCCACATCGACACCTTCCCCGGCGAGGTTCCCATCCGCCGCGAGGGGGAGTTGCTCTACGGACGGGGCAGCGTCGATGCCAAAGGGCCGCTCTGTACCTTTGCCGCCGCCGCCTCGCAGGTGGCCGTGCCGGCGGGCTGGCGCATCACCATCGTCGGCGCAGTCGAGGAGGAGAGCGCCACCAGCAAGGGAGCGCGACATATTCTGGCCCAACGCTTACCCACCCAGGAAATCTCTCAACCCTTCGACTTCGCTCAGGACAACTCTCCCAATCTCCCTCCCTCCCAATCCTTCGACGTTGCTCAGGACAACTCTCCCCCCGTTTATTGCATCATCGGCGAACCGAGCAACTGGGACCGGGTGACGCTGGGCTACAAGGGGCGGCTGCTGTTGGATGTCGAGCTTCGGGTTCCGTTCAGCCACTCGGCGGGGGAGGGGGAGTTACCGGCGGAGCAGGCGGTCGGCTTGTGGCAACAAATCGTGGCCTATTGTGAAGGGATAAACAGCGAGTTGGAGGCGACCAGTCCGTTCACCCGGCTGGAGCCGTCGCTGCGCCACATCGCCAGCCGGGATGAGGGCGCGTTTGGCCTGGTAGCGATGAGCCTCGGCTTCCGGCTGCCGGTCGGCATCAGCCCGGCGACGCTGGAGGAAAATCTACGGGCGGTCGTGGCCCGGCTGCCGGCGGAGAGTACCGCCGACCTCAACTTTTCCGGCGGCGAACTGGCTCACAAGGGCAACAAATCGAACCCACTCGTGCGGAGCTTCCTGCGTAGCATCCGGGCCGCCGGGGGCACGCCCCGCTTCGTGGTCAAAACCGGCACGGCGGATATGAACGTCGTCGCCCCTCACTGGCCGGGAACGCCCATCGTGGCTTACGGTCCCGGCGACAGCAGCCTCGATCACACGCCGGATGAGCATCTCGATGTGACTGAGTATCTGCGGGCGATTGGGGTGTTGCAGGGTGTGTTAGAAAAGTTGATGGGTTAATCGGTCAAAATTTCCACTTCGATTCGCAGTTTGCCCAGATGGAGGACATCGCCGGTTTGCAACGTTTCGGGGAGGAAGGCGTTGAGCCGTTTACCGTTGAGGTAGGTACCGTTGACACTGCCGATGTCTTCGACCATCACTTTGCCTTCCTGTTTGCGGATGCTGGCGTGGCGGCGAGAGATGTTTCGAGAGGGCGCATGTTCCGAAAGATCGACATCGGGAAAAACATCGGAGCCGGGATCGACCCGCCCCAGACAGATCGCCTTGCTAAGGGGAACCTCCACCCCCCGCTCCCGTTCGCCAATCTTCATACGGATCGCAATCGGCTCCATATGGCGGGGGCCGCTCGTGGAGTTGAACTGATCGTCCTGGGTTAGTTCATCGGCTTCCTGCGTATCCAGGGGATCGGTGGCCTTATTCTCATCATTCGGCAGCAGATAATGACCACACTCGCCACAAAACACCGTATTGTCTACCCAAGCTACGCCACAAAACGGACATCTGACCATTATAATCTTCCTCTGGTGAAACTGGATTTATAGTTCTGGTTATCAACTATTATACCACCCGTTGCCATATTTCTAAACCCATTATACGTAAATGGTATCTATTCAGCCGTTGCCTTAAACACAGCGATGCCATAGCGGGGATTAGGAGATTAGGAGATTTTATCTAAAAATTTATCCCCTAATCCCCAAATCCCCGCGAAAAATGATCGTTTAGGGAGGCTGCTGAATAGTTACCGTAAATGATAAGGTCGCATCCTGAGTAGCGCGAAACGTAGTGGAGCGCGTATCGAAGGGTGCGGGTGTGCCAACGCTTGTTCCGTTCGCCGCACCCTTCGATACGGTTCTCGCTACGCTCACCCTACTCAGGATGCTGGTCATTGAATTACGCATAATAGGTTCTGAATCCCCCGATTCAACCGGAGATTTGTCTCCGTCCGCGTTGGCGGGGAAGAGGGGAGGGGGTTGAGTTGGCGAACTACGTCACGCCTCACCTTTACGTTGAACGTTTCTCTTCAACCACCTCGCCGACCAGCCAGCCTTCGCCTCCTAGTGCGGCCAGGGCGGTTTCGGCCTTCTCCGGCTTGATGGCGGCGATCAGCCCAATCCCCATATTGAAGACACGCCACATCTCCGCGTCGGAGACACCGCCCTGAGCCTGGATCAGGCGAAAGAGGGGCGGCACCGGCCAACTCTGAGGATCGAGACGCACCGTCAAGTGGTCGAAGCCGTGGAGCATCCGGGGCGGGTTCTCCGTCAAACCGCCGCCGGTGATGTGGGCCAGAGCTTGGATTTCGACGCCCGCTTCGGTCAGTTTGGTGATCTCGGCCAGGTAGGGGCGATGGGGCTGGAGCAACGCTTCCCCCAGCGGGCCGACCCCCTCGAACTCGCTGTCGAGGGGGGTCTCGGCGAAGATGGCCCGGATGAGGGAGTAGCCGTTGGTATGCGCCCCGTTCGAGGGCAGCCCCAGCAGCACATCCCCCGCCGTCAGCGTTTGGCGGGGATAGAGATTGGCCCGATCCACCAGACCGACAATGGTGCCGACGACATCGAACTCGTTTGGCTCGTAAACGCCCGGCATCTCCGCCGTTTCGCCGCCGAGCAGAGCGCACTCAACCGCCCGGCACGCTTCGGCCATCCCGCCGACCACCTCGGCCACCATCGTTGGCTCCAGGCGGCTGCTGGCGATGTAATCGAGGAAAAAGAGGGGCCGCACCCCTTGCCCGGCGCACAAAATATCGTTCAGGCAATGGTTGACGATGTCGTGGCCGATGCCGGCGTAGCGCCCCGCCCGCGCTGCCAGCTTCACTTTCGTACCGACGCCGTCGGTCGAGGCCACCAGCGTCGGCTGGCTCAGGCCGTCCAGGACCTCGGCCAGGCTAAACAGCCCGCCAAAGGCCCCCACCCCGGCCAAAACGCTCGGTCCGTGGGTGGCGGCCACGGCTTTCTTCATTAAATTGACCGCTTCTTGCCCGGCATCGATGGAGACGCCGGATTGTTCGTAGAGATTGCTCATTGGTTGGTAATTTGTGATTTGTAATTGGTAATTTTTAGACTAGCTACCTATCACTTTTGCAAACAACCTCATCTTTTAACCACCCCCACCCGGACATGAATGATCCGGGCTACCCCTTCGGCAGCACCGGATCAATCCGGTTTTTTCGATGAAACCCCATTGATGGGGTGCAGTTGAGTAGCTCGGCGAGTTGATCGCCGAGCGGGGGCCGGTAATCGCAGAGGGTCGGGGCAAAGTGACATGTGGCTAGATTTCCTGGTTAACGCAACGCTTTCGCCCCAATATCCCGCCGAAAGTGCATCTCATCAAACCGAATCAACCCCACCCCCTCATAGGCCCGATCCAACGCCGATTTGAGCGTCGCCCCCTGCCCGGTGACGTTCAACACCCGGCCTCCGGCGGTGACGACCTCCCCGCTGTCCGTCAACCCCGTCCCGGCGTGGAAAACGGTCACACCTGAGAGAGTGGCAGCCTCAGCCAGGCCGCTGACGACCTTGTTTTTCGCGTAGCGACCGGGGTAGCCGCCGGCGGCCAGAACGACCGTGGCCGCCGCGTCCTCGCGCCAGCGGATCTCCACCTCCGACAGTGTGCCGTCCACGCTGGCTTCGATGATGTCTAGCAAATTGCTGTCGAGGAGGGGCAGCAGCACTTGAGCTTCGGGGTCGCCGAAGCGGCAGTTGAACTCCAGCACTTTGGGGCCGTCGGGAGTCAGCATCAGCCCGGCGTACAGGACCCCGACGAAGGGCGCTCCCTCGGCCCGCAAACCGTTGAGCGTGGGCCGGATGACCGTCTGGCCGATCTGTTCCAGCAAATCAGGCGGGCAAATCGGGGCGGGGGCGTAAGCCCCCATGCCGCCGGTGTTTGGCCCCTCGTCATTCTCGAAAGCCCGTTTGTGATCCTGAGCCGGGGGCATCAGCACAAAATCTTGGCCATCACAGAAGGCAAAGACGGACACTTCCGGGCCGGTCAGCCGCTCCTCGATGAGGACTTCCTCCCCGGCCTGGCCGAACCGTTTGTCCAGCATAATCTCCCGCAGGGTGACCTCGCCTTCGGTCGTCGAGTCGGGCAGAATGACGCCCTTCCCGGCAGCCAGACCGCTGGCCTTGATGACGACCGGTTCGGTCTGGTCTAACAGATAGTCGCGGGCGGCCTCGAACTCGGTAAACGCAGCAAAGCCGCCGGTGGGCACATTGTGGCGCTCCATAAAGGCTTTGGCGAAGGCTTTGCTGGCCTCGATCCGGGCGGCGGCCCGGATGGGTCCCCAGATGCGCTGCCCCTCGGCCTGAAAAGCATCGACGATGCCCTCCGCCAGCGGCACTTCCGGCCCGACCACGGTCAGGTCAACCCCATTTTCCACAGCAAAAGCCAGCGTCTCGGCGGTGGAGAGCGCCACATTGCCCGTTTTGGGCGTGGAGGCCGTGCCCCCATTACCCGGCGCGACGATGATTTCCTCCACCCGGGCCGCCTGGCTCAATTTCCAGGCCAGGGCGTGTTCTCGCCCCCCGGAGCCGATAATCAAAAGTTTCATAACTCTTCCCTAATCTCCCAATCTCTGATCTCTAATTTCCCATTACGTGCCAAACACCTGCTCCAAGGCCAGCTTATTCCCCTGCTCTATCGTAATCGGATAGTCCCCGGTGAAACAGGCGTTGCAAAAGCCCTCCCGTGCCCCCTTTTTGGAGCCGTGCAGTGCCCGCAGCATCCCCTCTAGCGAAATGTAGGCCAGACTGTCCGCGCCGATCTTTTTGCAGATGGCCGGGATGTCGTAGGTGTGGGCGATCAACTCTTCGCGGGTGGCCATGTCGATGCCCATAAAGCAGGGGTGCTTGATCGGCGGCGAGGAGACGCGGACGTGGACTTCGGTCGCCCCGCCCTCCCGCAGCAGTTGCACCAGCGGCCCAGCGGTGTTGCCCCGGACGATGGAATCATCGACCATGACCACCCGCTGGCCGCTCAGGTTGCCCGGCAGCGGGTTGAATTTGAGGCCGACGCTGTTCTGGCGCAGCTTGTCTTTGGGCTGGATGAAGGTCCGGCCAATGTACCGATTTTTGGTGAAGCCTTCGGTGAAGGGCAGGCCGCTGGCCCTGGCGTAGCCGATGGCCGCCGGCGTGCCGCTGTCCGGCACGGAGACGACCACGTCGGCTTCGACCGGCGCTTCTTCGGCCAAAACGCGCCCTAGACGCTGCCGGATTTGGTGGATGATTTGGCCCTGAAAGGTGCTGTCGGGACGGGCGAAGTAAATATGCTCGAAGGTACAGAGCGCC
>CAZWZZ010000277.1:0-7600 GCA_964638395.1 uncultured Caldilineaceae bacterium | reverse complement strand
TGCTGCGGTCTACTGATATTCACACCAGCAAGGCCAAAAACCGCTCCGTGTAGTAGGCTGCGGTCTGGGCCGGGGGGGAGAGGCGGGGCAGCACGGCCTCGAAGGCGTGGTTGCATTGGGGAAAAGGAACGTAAACCACGGGCGCGTTGGCCCGGCGCAGGGCGTTGTACAGCCGCTCGACGGCCCGGTAATCGACTAGCAAATCGTGTGTGCCTTGCAGCAGCAGCGTGGGCGGGCACTGTGCGCCGACATAGGTGATGGGCGATAGGTGGCGGTACAGGTCCGGTATCTCTGCCGGCGTGCCCCCCATAATGATGGCGATGCCATCGGCCAGACTTTGGTCGCGGCTACTGACCAGCCTAAGCAAGCGGTCGGCCTGGATCACCAACCGGTTGGGCAGGAGACGGACAAACCGGTCTTGCGTATCCTCATACAAAGCCGCCAAATCGGGCGGTCCCTGGTAGGAAATCACACCCCGCACCGAACTATCCCCCTTGAGGCTATCGGGCTGCAAGGTCGGGTCGTTGGGCGTGTAGGCGGCCAGCAGAGATAAGTGCCCTCCGGCGGATTGGCCGGTCAGGACGATCCGCGCCGGGTCGATCTCGAACATCGTGGCTTGTTGTTTTAGCCATAGAATGGCCTGCTTGACATCCTTGACCATGCCCAGCACCGAGGAGCGGCGAGCCAGGGTGTAGTTGATGTCCATGACCACGTGGCCCTGAGCAACCAATCGCTCGAAGAAGGGGAATTTGGTGATGTCTTTGCGCCCAAACCACCAGCCCCCGCCGTGAACAAAAATCATCGCCAGGCCGGTGCGGGGCACACCCGGCGGCGGCTGCATCAAATCGGCGGTCAGGGGGTGGCCTGAGTCGCTGTTCGTGCCGAAAACGACATCCCGGTGCAGAGCGCCGTGGCGGCGGCGGCGATAAAACGGTGCCCAGCGGTAGGGCCGCAAGCGGGAGCGCAACGTATCCGGTATCCGCTTGCCCCACTCCGGCCCAAAAGCCTCGGCAAACTCGGCCTCGCGGGCCCGGGTCACCGCCCACACGTGTTGGGCAGCGATACCTGCGCTCAACAAGCCGGCCCCCGCACTCAGCCAATCCCGCTCTTTGCCGCCCCGGATCAGGTGCAGGCTGCCCAAAACGGCTACCACCGGCGACAGGGCCGAGGCCAGCAGCTTTGGTCCCCAGGCCAGTCCTTGCAGCGCCCCCTTTTTGGAATTGAACAGAGTCAGGGCGGCGAAGAGGGCGGTGAGCAGGCTAAACAGGCGGAGCAAGAAGCGTCTGATGCGCCGCATCAATTTAGTTGGACGAAAGGTATCATCCTTTGAAGTGCGTCTGGACATAAGTAACCGCCTGACTCGTGGTTAAAGGTTGGCTGGCGTTGCCGGTGCGAATGTAGAACTCCTCCCGGTTTTTGTGGGTCAGGTAGACTGGCTCCGGAGTGGGTAGTACCATCACCCGGCAGATGGTTTTTTCCTCGATTCTTTCAAAATCAAGAACGACATAGGGCCGGTATTCGGGGCCGACCATATCGCGAAAGGCGGTATTGAAGTTGTTTTCAAAGCCATCGGCATTGGGCTTGCCCTGGGTTTGAAACTCCTGCTCCAGCCCCACGATTTCCCCCTCATCCCCGACGCCTAGCAGCAGGATACCGCCGGTGGTATTCATAAAGCCGACGATGTTTTTCATCACGGCCTTGTGCAAATCTTTGTTAATCCGCTGACGACGATAATCCCAGGCAAAGCTGGCCTTGAATTCGCTATGTTGCCCCTCGCCCGCCGTAATCAATTCAGGGATTGATTTTTGCAGGGCAGCCTCGATGTCAAGTTGCTGCGGGTCGAGTAGAGTCTTAATCAGGGCCGCGTAATGGCGGGGATTGGGAACATTTTTTAGATAGGACTTACGCAGTTGCCTGTTCAGACCCCCACCCCGTCCCCCCCGCGACGGGGGAGGAGGCAAATCTTCGCTCGATTCGGGGAGCTTCAGGGGGGTGATGAGGCTGAGTGTCCCGTAATTGAAGGTCGCTCCCAGCTTCGATTGTTTGACACACACATCGGTCAAGGTCTGGGTTCGAGCGATTTCACTGACGCCGAACAGCCCGCCCCGGCGGCGGACAATGGTCTGCCGGTCGATCTCGTAGGCGTCGATATACCAGGCGATGAAGGCAATGGCAATTATCAAAATTTGGAAGGTGGTGACCAGGATGGTCAGGATGATGCTAAACGAGGCAAAGCGGGCCAGTTGCAGTTCATCGTAAAGGGCAGTCGGGTTAAATTGCAGCCACAGCAGCGTGGCAGCCATCGCCCAGACAGCTTCGATGATGATTAAATTTCTGAGGAAGACGGCCGGTGTCGGCTTGATAATAATCTTTTTCGACGGTTCCACGCTCCCTCTCACTCCGGCTCATCGCCCAACCACATCCGCCACAGCAGGATAATGACAAACAGGCCGGCCACAATCATCGAGCCAACATAACCAATGAAAGCTATTTGGGGCAGGAAGGTGGTACTGCCGCCGGTAGCCGAGGCAATGCTGACAGCGATGGAGGAGCCGATAATCATCCCGGCCAGCATCAAGCCAATGATAATCTGACGGCCCATAGTGCGGACGGTTTTTATATCTTTGCTCAAATCGGAGGTGTCCAGCCGTAGCTCGAATTGGCCCCGTTGATACTGTTCCAGCCACTTGAGGGCGGCGTCGCGCAGGGAAGGCATGCGCTGCACCACCTCCCGCAGCAAATATGTCCCCTCTTTGGTCACCACGTGGCTGATATTCTCGCTGGTCACCTGCTCCAGCATCAAATCCTGAATATTTTTGTTAATCAAGCCGATAATATCTTCGCGGGGAACCAGCAGGCGGGTGATGGCCTCGGCCTGCATAAGGGACTTCAGGGCCAGCGTAAATTGGGAATCCAGACGCAGGCCATGTTCCTGGAGTAGGTCCAGGGCGACGCTGACGGTCTGGCCAAAGGTGCTGCGGGTATCATACTCCAGAAAGCGCCCGACCCGTCGCTCAAAATCCCGGTAGTAGGCCGCTTCGTCGAACTCTTTGAAAGGTTTGCTGACGCTCAACATGGCCTGGGCCAGCCCGACGGTGTCCTGTTGGTTGAGGACCATAAACAGGTTGATTAAATTGACCCGCTGCCGGAGTTCAAGCTCGCCGACCATACCCAGATCGAGAAAATTGATCTCCCCGGTTTGCAAATTGACCAACAGATTGCCAGGATGGGGGTCGGAATGGAAGTAGCCGTCGATCAGCAGTTGCTTGACCATACTCCGCAGCGTGTTCTCGGCCAGGCTTTGCTTATCGAGACCGGCGGCTTCGATGGCGGCCAAATTTGTAATCTTGACCCCATCGATGAACTCCATCGTCAACACTTTGCTCGTTGAAAACTCCTGGTAAACACGAGGCACCCGGCAGCCTTCGATGCTCTCTAAATTACGATTGAGCCGGAAGGCGTGATAGGCTTCATAGCCATAATCCAGCTCGATCAGGATATTATCCCCAAATTCGGCCAGCATGCCCCGCAGGTCGAGGTCTCTGGCCCACGTGGAACGGCGGATGAGGACCCTGACGGCATTCCGCATAATGCCCAGGTCAGCCCGCACCTGTTGCTGAATGTGGGGCCGCTGCACCTTGACCACCACCGACTGGCCAAAGGGGAGCGTGGCCCGGTGGACCTGAGCGGTCGAGGCCGCGGCCAGGGGTACGGGATCGAAGCTGGCGAAGAGGGCTTCGGGCGGCACGCCCAGCTCGGCAGTGATGATCTGGCGCACCTGGTCCGTGGGGAAGGGGGGCACGTCACTTTGCAGTTTTTTTAGTTCCTCCCCCCATTCGTTGGGCAGGGTTTGGGCCTGGCTGGAGACAATCTGGCCCATTTTGACGTAGATGGGGCCGAGTTCTTCGATCATCAAACGGACCTTGATCGGCGTACTGAGCGGCACCAACGGCTGCGGCGGATCGTAAACCCAATTTTGCATAAAGCGCCGGAAGTCGCCCATCCAGCCGCGATCAAACAGAACATCCATACCATACCGGACAAAGGTATTATACACCTGCTGAAGGCGCAGGCTTTCGTGGAATCGATCCAGGCTACTGCTTGTTCTCATGCCCTAGTACCTCTTCTTTTAGCTCCCGAACCTGAACCATAATATCATCATACCGGCCCGACTCTACCTCTTGCTTCAGAGGGGGCGACTCCGGCGGAGCGATGCGGTCGATGATGGGCGGCGATAAGCCAAACAGATTTTCCAGAAAGAGTCCAACCAGACTAACGACAGTGCCGCCGATGATAGCCCACCAGATGTTGTCGATGAGCAACAGATTGGGGAAGAAAAATTCGAGGATGATAAACATAATGGTGTTGACGATGATAATGACCAGACCATAGGTCACAAACAGCAGCGAAATTGTCAAGAATTGGACAATAGGCTTGACAAAGGCATTAAGCAGTCCAAACGAAGCGCCCAGAATGAGCAAGACGAAAAAGCGCTCTTGCGGGATGGTGATGCCGGGTAAGAGCATTGCGGTCAGGGCAATGGCCGCCCCATTGAGAAGCGTCAACATCAACATCAATTTCCAATTGAATTTCATCCAGCCTCCTTTACCCGGCGGGAAACGGCGCTAACGGTTCGATGTCGGGATTGTCGCCGCCAATTTGGTTGGTCCGCAGCACCCATACCTCGGCCCCATGCTCCAAAAAGACGCGGGCCACGTTGTAGGCGGCCATCGCCGGAAAAATAGTGCGCCAACTGAGCGCCCCTTTGAAGACATTCGTCAGCATGCCATCTTCCAGGCTACTGCCCAGATTTTCAATTTGATACTCCCAATCGGCGCGGGCAGAGCCTAACGGTAATAGCCGACCGCGCAAAGATTTGCCCAATTGGACCAGCCGCTCAAGACGTTCCATCTCTTCAGGATGGCGACGCAGCATCGCCTGGATATGGGCCTGTTTTTCGAGCGTGTCATCCAGATGTTTGATGGTTCCGTAGAGAGCCTGGTTGGAATCCTGGGCGCAGTTGTTGGCCGCGGCCACATACGTACCACCGGTCCCGTCGCCGATGCGATAGCGGGCGGTCATCGTCTCCAGCGTTTGGGTGACGACCTTCAGGACCGAGCGATTTCTGTCGGTGAACTGAAACGGTTCGGTAAAAATATCCAATTTGAGCAGAATATCGGCCAGGGGTCGAAACCCGGCAAAGCCCCATTGCCGGTCGCCCATATAGCGGGACCAGTGGAGCGTGCCTGGAATCAAGCCGTCGATGTTGTTGGTGTAGATCTGATGGTAGACGATCTCAAAGCGCAACTCATCGGCCAGCGGCTCCCGCACCACCCGAGCCGTGCCGTAGGAGAAATGGCCGAAGTAAATTTTGCCAAAGGCCGCGTATGGCTCCGGGGTACGCCCGGTGATGCCCCCATACACCGAGGCCAGCAAGGCTTCGTCCCCCTCCTGCCATTTGGCGACCGCAGTCTCGGCGTCGGCGGTCCCCGGACTGAGTAAGACCGAGGTAATCTGCCCTTTGTGGGCGGCGGCGTTCCCCCACACCCCTTTTTTGAGATAAGTCACGGCCCCCTTTTTCTCCGTAATCACCTCCTGGGGCTGGACTCGCAACAAATCACGGGGAGCCAGCGATTGGACGACAAACATACCCTGGTGATTCTGCGCCCCATAGATGTACCAGCCGCCCGGATTGAGAGGAGATTTTTCAATATCCCGGCTGGTGGAGGGGGCCAGCTTAAAGAGGGTAGGCATAACGTGGGGCAGGCAGACCACCTCCTCGACGCCGTCGAACTGCCCGCTCTGCCGATTGAAATGGACCACCCGAAATTCTTCGCCGCCCGCCTGCACCGGCCCGATGAACTGCACCAGGGCATAGAACCGGCCGCTAATCTGCATCGGCTCCTGCTCGATGGTCAGACTGGGCCGCCCGTTCGTTGCTCCCTTCTCCTCGACCATCACCGGCCCGGCCAGGCCGACGATGACATCGTCGTTGGGTCTGCCCCCGGCCAGGGACTCCAACGGGTTGACCAAGCGCCAATGGTTGAGCCGGTCAGGGTGAATGAGGCCGGTTCGTTCGCTCTCCTCGGCCCGCCGGTCGAAATTGACATCTTTGGTGACCGACCAAATCCGCTTCTGCACGTCCGGGTCATCGCTATAGCGCAAATTGACCACCTGGCCGATTAGATGACGATGGGCGTCGTCGGTATGGTACACCTCGAACAGGGTGCCCTTGACGGCCAGCCGCGCCTCCGGGGCCGGTAAAATCAGGCGGCCCATCCAGGTGGCAAGCGGGCGATACCGGTCGGCGGCCACGGTCTGCTCGATGGGGTAATAATCGGGGCGGATGAAGGGCAACGTCTGATACCGAACATAATTGTTTTTGGGTCCAACCTCCCCAATGATTTCTTTTAATCGCTCCGGGGAAGTCATCTGTCCGTTTGTTATGACCGTAGCAATAATCTCGACGGTTCTTTCCATATGGGTCTGGCCGTCGGGCAAGGTGGCCGTTTGGGAGAAGTAATCGGTGGGGCCGGTGTGGACCATATTATGGCTGGGGGTGACGGCAGAAATCCGCCCCTGACTCTTGGCTTTGTTCCAGGGCGAGTAAGAAAGCAGCGGCCAGCGGCCCGGAAAGAAAATGGCCCCGATTTTGGGAAAGAAATCTTGGCCCCCGATGATTTGGTAGAGATGCTCCACATATTCAATACCCGGATCGTCGGAAATGACTCCGCCCATGGTGACGATACGAATAGGGGCTTCCAGAGTCTTGTGCAGATAGCGGGCTATGCCAACCGAGATTTGGCCGCCGCCGCTGTAGCCGATCAGGGTGATAGCTTGGCCGCTGCCGGGTGGGTATCCCTTCTCCAACAGACTGCGGCTGACTTCTTGAGCCACGCCCAGATTATTGATCGGGCCATAGCGCGGGTCGCTGGAGATGGCCACCTGAAACAAGTTCCGCAGGACGATAACGAAGACTGACACATCGGCAAAATTCTTGACCTGCCGGTTGTGGACCCAATTCCACAAGCGGCTGAGCAGGCGCTCCCCGCCGAGGGGGTTGTTGCTGACGGAGAAGGGAAAGACATCCCGGATAATGACCGCTCTGCCGGGTAGTGTCTCCCCCAGTAAATCAAGACAAACCATCTCCCGGTCGCCCAGCCACTCTCCCCCAAAGCCGGCGATACCGGTCAGATAGACCGCGTAATAGTCGGCTTTCGGCTCGACATCCGGGGTCGGTAAGGGAGCTTGGCTCAGTTGGGTCGTTTCGATCTGGCGCTTGTTCCAACCGGCCCACCAGCCCAGCGCCTCGAAGGGGGAGACCAGGGCCATAATGATGACCAGAATCAGGCCCAAAAATAGTAAGTTAAACAGTGGATCTAAGACAATATTCATCGGTTCCATCCATTCACAATTTCAGTAGATCACAAAAGGTCACAAATTGAGGGCAGGGCTGACCCAAACACCTGATTTTGTAGCGCAAATTGCTAATTTGCGCCGCATCTTTGCCCCCAGACCGGAACAATTTAGCAAATTGTTCTACAAACGGTAGCACTGCACATAACCGTGGACAAGCCAAAAAGCCGCTTTTTTAGCTCTA
>CAZWZZ010000276.1:0-7622 GCA_964638395.1 uncultured Caldilineaceae bacterium | reverse complement strand
AATCTACTGAGCGCGTATTGAAATCCGAATTATTCCAAAGGAGGAATTAATGAAATTATTAGTGGCTTACGCCAGCCGCTACGGCTCGACGGCGGAGATGGCGGAAGTGATCGGCAAGCAACTGCGGAAACGGGGCCGCGAGGTCGATGTCAAAGCGGTGGATAACGTCGGCAGCCTGGCCGATTATGACGGCTTTGTCATCGGCAGCGCCGTCTATGCCGGGAACTGGATGAGACCGGCGGTCGATTTTCTGCGGGCCAATGCGGAGTTACTGGCCGGCAGCCCGACCTGGTTTTTCTCCAGCGGTCCCACCGGTCAGGGAGACCCCAACGAGATTATGGGGGGCTGGACTTTCCCCGAAGACCTGGCTGATATGTTAGAAAAAATAAAGCCAGAAGATGTGATTTTGTTCCACGGCAAGATCGATCCCGACAACCTGAGCCAGACCGAACGAATGTTACTCAAATCGGTCAAGGCCACGGTCGGCGATTACCGGGATTGGCTGGTAGTCCACGGCTGGGCCGGACGGGTTGATATGGATTTGAAAGAGATGGCGGCATCCTCAAGCTAGAAAAATCCGCCCTTTTTTTCTCGCCAATTTGGTACTTAATAAAACCAGGACTTACGTAGTTGCTTGACCAAACCCCCTCCCAGCCTCCCCCGCAACGGGGGAGGAGCCAAATCTCCCCCCGATTCGGGGGAATCAAGGGGGGTGTGCGTAAATCCTGAAAGCGACTCTCGTAGCAGCGTAACGCTTTATCGCTAAAATTAAACGTTCTGCGGATTGTAGAACACCTAACTCACACAAGGGAATTTTCTGTGGACGCACGCATTGAAAAAATGGCTGATGTTTTGATTAACTACTCCACGGCGGTGCAGCCGGGGGAACGGGTTTTGATCCGCAGCCTGTCGCCGGCGGCGGAACCGCTGGTGCAGGCCCTCTATCAGGCGACGCTGCGGGCTGGGGGGCTGGCCTTCCCCTATATCCATCTCCGGGACGAGGCCAGTCTGGCCCTGGAAGCGACCGATGATCTGGACCTGCTGGCCGAAATCAACCCTATGCTCAAGCTGGCCTACGAAACGTTCGAGGTCATCATCCGTATCGAGTCCTCCGAAAACCCCCGCGCCCTATCGACCTACCCGGCCCCGGCTCAACAGGCCCGCTCGCAAGCCTATTCCGGGCTGATTGCCATCCAGATGGAGCGGGAGGGGAACGGCACGCTGCGCCGCTGCACCACCCAATTTCCGACGCAGGGGTATGCCCAGGCTGCCGGGATGTCTCTCCAGAAGTATGAGACCTTTCTTTATGAAGCCTGCAAGGTTCATCTCGATGATCCGGTGGCCGCCTGGAGAGCGCTGGAAGCCAAACAGCAGCGTTTGGTCGATTATCTGGCCGGGAAAAAGCATCTGCGGGTGCGGGGGGGCAACATCAACCTGGAAATGTCCATCGAAGGTCGAACATTTCTGAACGCCTCCGGCCAGGCCAACTTTCCCGATGGGGAAATCTTCACCGGGCCGGTCGAGGAGAGCGTCAACGGCTGGGTCAAGTTCACCTATCCGGCCTACTATCGGGGCAACGAGGTGATCGGGGCCGAGCTAACCTTTGAGAATGGCCTGGTCACCCACGCCATCGCCGAGAAAAACGAGACCTTTCTGCTGAACACCCTCGACACCGACCCCGGTGCCCGGCGGCTCGGCGAGTTCGCCATCGGCACCAACAGCGACATCAAGAATTTCACCGGCTCCATTCTTTTCGATGAAAAAATCGGGGGGACGGTTCATATGGCTGTGGGCCAGGGCTATCCTCAATCTGGCAGCAGCAACACCTCCGCCGTCCATTGGGATATGATTTGCGATATGCGGGATGGCGGCGAAATTTACGTCGATGATGAGTTGTTCTATCAAGATGGAAAGTTCCAGGTTTAAGGATGACGATTGCCATCGACGTTGAGGGCATGCTTGATTTTTTGGTGGGTCTGCTCGATACGCCCAGCCCGACTGGCTACACAAGCGCAGCCATCGAGTACGTCCAAGAGCGGCTGGCCGACCTGCCGCTAGAGATGCAGGTCACACCCAAAGGGGTGTTGCTCGCCACCTGGTCCGGTCAGGAGGAAACCGCGCCGCGAGCGGTGACGGCCCACGTGGACACGCTGGGGGCGATGGTCCGCTCTATCAAAGGTAACGGGCGGCTGCGGTTGACCCGGCTGGGGGGCTGGGTTTGGAGTTCGGTGGAGGGGGAAGGGGTGACGATTTTCACCGGCAGCGGCCAACGCTATCGAGGAACGATTATCCCGACTGTGGCCTCCGTCCACGCCCATGGGAGCAAAGCCCACGATACGCCCCGGAATGATGAAACGATGGAAGTCCGCATCGATGCCCGCACCGCCTCCGCCAAAGAAACGGAAGCCCTCGGCATCCGCATCGGTGATTTTATCAGCTTCGACCCCCGCGTTGAGGTGTCGGAGAGTGGTTTTATTCGCGCCCGCCATCTGGATGACAAGGCCGGTGTCGCCGCGATTTACGGAGCGTTGCAGGCTATCGCCGGGGCCGGATTACAGCCAAAACAGCGAACGACGGTCCACATCAGCCAATATGAGGAGGTGGGACACGGCGGGGCGGCGGGTCTGCCCGACGATTTGGCCGAACTGCTGGCGGTGGATATGGCCGTGGTCGGGGGCGACCAGCGCACGGATGAATTTTCGGTCGGCATCTGCGCCAAAGATTCCGGCGGTCCCTACGATTTCGAGCTGCGCCACCGGCTGGAGCGGCTGGCCGAGGAGTCGGGCGTGGCCTACCAGACCGATATTTACCCCGCCTACGGCTCGGACGGCGGCGTGTATTGGCGCTCCGGGGGGGATGTCAAAGTGGCGCTCATCGGTCCCGGCGTCGATGCTTCGCACCATTACGAGCGCACCCACCGGGAGGCGGTGGCCCACACGGCCCGGTTGATCGCCGCTTACTTGCTGGACTCAGTAGACCTAAATTGCTCGGCTCGGATTGCCAAATCCAAGCCAAAGCGAGGAATTGGCAATCCCCGCTGAGCAAAAATTGGATGTACTGGGATTAGTTCTGGACCATCGAGCGGCGTAGCATAAACCAGGCCAGCAAAAAGAGGCCGATACCGATAGCGAAAAGTTGCAGCAACCAGGCCAGAGTGAGAGGGTCGCCCCGCAGCATCATACTCCGTAGCAACAAAATGCCGTAGGTGACCGGCAAGGCCCAGGAGATGAGGCGCACCGGCTCCCACAGCGTCTCCAGGCTCAAGAAGAAGCCGCTGAAAAAGACACTGGTCAGCAACACAATCATCGAATATTGGACGGCCTGAATATCGGTATCGGAAATGAGGGAAATGACGAAACCGACGCCCATCGAGGTGAAAAGTAGGGCGACGATGGTCAAGGCCACGCCGAGCCAACTGCCCAAAATCGGCACGCCCAGGCCAAAAATGACCAGCATAAAGAGGATAGCGGCTAACACCCCCCCAAAAATCAGATAGCTCAAATATTTGCCGATCAACACCTCAAAGGCGGTCAAAGGGGCGACGTAGAACAGCTCTATCGCCCCCAACTGCCGCTCGCGGACCATCGACAGGGCGGCGAAGGTGACGGCCAGATGTTGCAAGAGGAGCATAATGACTGACGGGGCGAAAAAATCGGTCACGCCGGGCACGAAGTCGGCGATGCTCTGGGCCTCGCTGCGAAAGGGGCTGATGAGGATGCGAGGATCGATCTCCAGAAATTGATTGAGTCGGGTTTTGACCAACTCCAAATCTTTCTCCAGTTGAATTAACGTTTCCAGACTGTCGATATAATCATCTGCCGTGTCCCCTAACTCGGCCAGCCGGTTGGTCTTGTCGATGATTTCCTCCAGCGACGGCTCCTCGTTGTCCTCATCAATGATGCCCCGCTCGCCCAACGCCTGTTCCAGGGCCTCATTGACTTGAAGATCATCCCCCAGCGCCCGATCCACCTCATCAATCTGACGATCCAACTCGGCAATGTATTCCCGGACGGTTTCGCTGTCACACTGTTCCGCCTCTTCGTCGAGCGACAATACATCGGCGCACCGTTCGAGCGCTTCGCGCAGGGCGGTGGCGCTCATCTGGGCCGTTTCCAACTGGGTCTGGGCCTGGGAGATGTCGGCCTGCCCTTCGGAAGTGACCAGGCGCAACACCCGACGGTTGATCTCGTTGACGTAGACCCGGCCAAAGACATCGATGTAATCAAGCTGAAAGGGGTCGATTTCGTGGTGGTAGAGGGTGAAAACGGCCTGCTCGTTGTTGCGGATTGTTTCGTAGGCTTGGGGGGGGACGACGGTTATCAGGTCCACCTTCCCCTGTCGCAGTTGCTCTTGGGCGCTCTCCAGATCATCGGTGATCCCGGCAAAAATCAATTGAGCGCCTAGCGTAGTGGCATACCGCTCGATCCGCTCCTGAAGGCCATCCTCCTGTTCAGCGACGATGACCGTCCGCAGGGCGCGGGGTTCGTTGCGGTAGCCGATGCCGAAGAAGAGGAGGATCAGAAATGGCCCCAGCACCAGGGTTAACACCAGCATCGGTTGCCGAATGACCTCGAAGATTTCTTTGCGTAGAAAGGCCAGCATCCGAATAAAGCGGCGGGGTAGGCTAAGGTTCAACGATGGCCTCCTTCACTAACTCGACGAAGACATCATCAAAGGGGGGCAGATACTCCTCAATCGATTCGACCGTGACATACTCCTTCCGGCACCACTCCAGCAGGGCCGGGATGGCCCGGCTGGCTTCATCGACGATCAGCCGGACGCCGTTATCATTTTCGTGCATCTCGATCTTGCCGGTCACAAAGGGCAACTGGCGTAAACTTTTACGATCTTTGAACATCAGCCGCTCTTGGGTGTGCAGATCGACCACTTCGCCGCCAAAGGCTCGCCGTCGCAGGTCGTCCGGTGTTTCGACCATCAGCAACCGGCCCCGGGCCATCACCCCGACGTAGTCACAGTAAGCGGCCTCCCCCACATATTGGGTGGTGATGAACAGAGTACAGCCTCGATCTTGCAACTCTTTGAAATGGTCCCACAATTTGCGGCGTAGCACCGGGTCGATGCCGGCGGTCGGTTCATCCAGGAAAATCAGTTGGGGGTTGTGAACCAGGGTAGCGGCCAGACTGAGACGACGCTTCATGCCCCCGGACAGGTTGCGAGCCAATTTCCCCTTGTGTTCGGAGAGTTTGACAAAATCAAGCAGCTCATCGAGCCGCTTGGCCCGGTCAAGGCTCATACCGTAAATGGAAGCGGCGAAGTTCATATTTTCCCAGACGGTCAGTTCCGGGTAGAGGACAAACTGTTGGGGCATATAACCAATCTTTGCCTTGATATCCGGCCCAAATTCCAGAGGCGAGCGGCCCAGCACGGTGACCCAACCGGCGGTGGGAGTGTAGAAGCCGGTCAACAGCCGCACCGTGGTCGTTTTCCCGGAGCCGCTTGGCCCGATGAAGCCGAAGATTTTGCCCCGGGGAATATTAAACGAGACATCTTGAACGGCTATTTCCTGACCAAATTTCACAGTCAAGCCGGAGGCGCAGATAATAACGTCGTCCGAAGCACAGTCCGTCGGGGAGACTGGCTCTGGCAAGTTGGTAGGGACAGCTTGTAACCTCATCATATGCTCCGTGGGGAGAATTAGCTTATGTTTATATTGTACCGCCACCCACCCTACCAAACAAATTCCCACAGATCGAGATGACCTGTGGGAATTATGTTATTACAGTCAGTAGACCGCAATCACACCCCCTTCGACAAGCTCAGGACGCGGCTTCGATACAATCTCGTACCTCGATTTACTCAGGATGCTGCGATCTACTGACTGTTGCTAATTCGGCTCAATTTGTGGATTCGAGTGGCTCAACTCCCCTCTTTCACACCCCCAACCCATCAGCCACCCAAGCCAACTCTAACTGCTCCAGCTTGGAGCGGGTGGGCGTGCCGGACTCCACATCCCACCCGTTTTGGCGATAATACTCATCCAGCGAGGCTTCGAACTCGGCCTGATCGATCTTGAAGCCGTCGCTGCGGCCCCCTTTGAGGGCTTTTTTGTACATCTTCTCCGGCAACTTATCCTGCGCCCGGTCGATACCCTCGCGGGCGTTGAAGGCCCGCAGCATATTCAAACGCCGCTCGCCAACATCCAAAATTTCATCGACGGTCATCTCCCAACCGGTGACGCCTTTTATCATGTCCAGCAACTCTTGGGGGCCGTACAGTTGCCAGGCCGGGCCGTAGACGAATTGGCAAACGTTGACGCTGTCCATCGCGCTGTAGAGATATTGCGTTTTGCGGGCAAAGCGGATCTTCTCCGGGCCGAGGGAGCGGCGGGGTTGGGCCTCGGTCAGGTCGAGCATGGCCATGCGGTCGGCATAGCTGACTTTGCCCTCGTAGAAGGGGTCATGTTCGCTGCTCTGATGATCCGCGCCGAAGGGATTGGTGGCGTAGATCAGGGCCAGGCTGCGCTTCAACTGGGGCATATGGGCCGGGGCTTCCTGCTTGTGGCTGGTGATTAGAAATTCCTCGGTGTCTCGTCCGATCTCCTCTGCCGCTGCCGCCGATCCCAACGCCAAAATCTGGCCGAAGCCCTTCCGCTTGGCGATCAGTTCGGTCATCTTGACCATCGTTTCGGCATTGCCAAATGTTAACTCGATGCCGCCGGTATCCTCGGTCGTAATGCGCCCCGCCTCAAAACATTCCATCGCCCAGGCAATCGTTGCCCCGCAGGAGATGGTGTCCATGCCATATTTGTTGCAGAGTTCGTTAGCCTTAGCGATGGCCGCCAGATCATCGACGCCGCAGTAGTTGCCAAAGGTCGAGGTGGTTTCATACTCCGGCCCGCCGTAGTGGGGATCGACCGGGTACGGCCCCTCACTGATCTCGACGACCCGCTTGCAGCGGATGGTGCAACTGTAGCAGGTATCCCGGCCCCGCACATTTTGCTTATCCTCCGCCGCCCCCCGCAGAATGGTATCATACATCGTCGTCCCGTCGATCTCCTCCCAGCCATCGAAGACACCGCTGTTGAAATTGAAACTGGGCAGGCCGCCGACCGACTGCTGCGCCCCGGTCGAGCCTGCCGTGCCATATTTGCCCAGACCGACCACGTCCGACTCCGGCATAATCTTGGCCCCGTGCCGGGCCATGTTAATGATGCCCTCCTTATCGGCCATCTCATAATTCTTCTTGCCCCGCTTGCCCCGGACCACGACCGCCTTCAAATTTTTGCTGCCCATAACCGCACCCATCCCGGTTCGACCATTGGCCCGATTGCTCATATTGATGATGGCCGCAAAGCGAACCCCGTTTTCGCCGGCCGGTCCCACCTGGGCCACCTCGATGCGTTTATCGCCCAACTCTTCTTTGAGCGTCTGCTCCACCTCGCCGGTTATTTTGCCCCACAGATGGCTGGCGTCCCGCAGTTCGTATTCGCCATCGTGAACCCACAGATAGACCGGCTTAGGCGACTGGCCTTTGATGATGAAAGCGTCGAACCCGGCAAATTTCATCTCCGCCGGGAAAAAGCCGCCACATTGAGCATCGCCGATGCCGCCGGTCAGCGGGCTTTTGGCCGTCGAGGTCATCCGGCTCTGGCCGGACACCGG
>CAZWZZ010000275.1:0-7628 GCA_964638395.1 uncultured Caldilineaceae bacterium | reverse complement strand
TTAAGTTAGTAGCATCCCGAGTAGGTGAGCGTAGCGAAACCGTATCGAGGGGTGCAGGGTGGCTCCGAATCGTCGTCTGCGCCGCACCCTTCGATACAACCTCCGCTCCGCTCCGGTTTACTCAGGATGCCATCATCGCTTAACTTAATGACATTGATTTATGACTGATTTGGGTCGGCGACCGAAACCGCCGGTAGCTTTGCCCGGAGGGCCGTGCCGCGTCCCGCCTCGCTCCACAATAACTCCAAATCTCCTTCAAAAGCGCGGAAGATGTAGCGAGCAATCAGCATGCCGATGCCGCTGCCCCCGACGCTGGTAAATTTTTTGGGAATTTGCTGCTTGAGAAAAAACGGCTTGACCGAGTCGGCGATGCCCTGCCCGGTGTCGATGACCCGGATGTCCACCTGATCCCGGAGCGGTTTCGTGGCAATGGTCAAATCACCCCCACCAGGCATCGCCTTCAACGCATTATCCACCAGCTTCTCCATAGCCACCTCTAACCACTGTTCGTCGATACGGACGCGCACCGCCCCGCAATTGAGATCGAAGATCAGGGCCACATCGGGCCGGTTTTGCCCCCAACGCTTTACCTGGGCCTGCAACGTCTCGTCCAGGTCGATGGCCGACGTCTTCTTGGGTTTGGAGGGCAGCGGTTGGGCCGGGGGGATGGACTGAATAGAGTGAACCACCCCTTCGATCCGGTCGAACAACGCCGTAGCTTTCTCATCCGGCGGCAGATAATCAGCCAGGACGGCTAGATAGTTACGTAGCGCCGCAGTCTTTTGGGTCAAGCCCTGCGCCCAACTGGAGCCGAACAGCCCAATCCAGGCGATGGCCTCGGTCGCCGCCAGATTATCCCGGGTACGCTCCAGCTCATCATAACGCCGGGCGTTCTGAATGGCAATTGCGGCTTGCGCGGCCAGGGCTTCGACGATTTCACACTTGTCCCGGCTAAAATAACCGGGCTGCGGATGCTCGAAATTAAGAACGCCGATGCAGGCTTGCTCCACCAGCAGCGGCACGGCCAACTCCGACCGAATGTTGGGCCGAAACTCGCGGTAGATGTCGTTCCAGGGGGGCCGGGTCACATCCTCGACGACGATGGGATATTTTTTCTGGGCGGCAGTGCCGGTGATGCCCTGTCCCAATTTCAGCCGCCGCTGCTCTTCGGGCACGGTCATCGGTCCCTGAGCCTGTTGAATGACCAACTCGCCCGTCTCCTCGTCGATCAGTTGCAGCTCGACATTTTGGGCGTTGACCAACTCCATCGCCTTGCTCATAATCAGGGTCAGAACCGCGTCCAGATCGAGCGTGGCGGTGATGAGTTGGTTGATCTCGACCAACGTCTTCAGTTCGGCCACTTTTCGCTCCAGGCGTTGGTTGGTACGCCCAAACAGCCGGGCGTTCAAAATAGCCATCGCCGCCTGGCTGGCAAACAGTTCGATGATCGACACCTCCTCCTTGCGCCAGCGGTGGGGACGGCGGTAGTTGACAAACAAAATACCGACCGTCTCCGTGGCATCGAGGCGGATGCTGATAAAGGCTTCGATGTTTTCCCGTTTGATGAAGTTATGCTGCCGCAGCCGGGGATCATCCTGGGCCACGTTATGGATAATCAGATGCCCTTTTTGTAGCACGACCGACGACACCCCTTCGCCATCGGCCAACCGCTTTTTATCCTGCTGGGTCAGCTCCCCCTCCAGCCCGTAAGCGCCCAGGTTGGCCAGATCATACTTGCCGGAGTCGGCCAGATAGGGGTAAATCACCGCGCAGTCGGCCCCAGTCACCTGGCAGGCGGTGCGGGCAATTTTATCGAGCAGCACTTTCGATTGGGTGGTGATATTCTGGGTCATCTCCCGCTCGACATCCAGCATAGCCCGCAGGGTGCTGGCCCGCTCCGTCTCCTTGGCGTAGAGCCGGGCATTCTCCATCGCAATCGCCGCCTGATTAGCAAAAATGGCGGCAATGCGGGCATCCTCTTCGGTGTAAAAATCGGGCGTCTGGCTATCGAGAGTGATGACGCCAATGGCTCGGTCTTTGTACAAGAGGGGAACCCCCAGCCAGCCCCGCACAATTTGGCTCTGGTAGGTGGTTTTCATATCTCGCTCGATGAGAGGCAGTTTTTCTTGCCAGACGCGATAGTTGGGGTAAGCATTGCTGGAGGGAAAGACCCGTCCGATCAGCCGACCGGCGTGGGGGTGGCCCTGGCAGGCCACGATTTTGAGTCCCTGGCGGGTAATGCGCTGGATCGAGGCACTGTCGTAAACGACCACGCGCCGCAACGTTTCCAGAATCAGGCGCAGTACCTCATCCAATTCCAGCGAGGAGTTGACGATGTACGAGGCTTCCAGCAGGCTCTCCAACCAGCCATTGTCATCGCGGCGACCCATCCGCTCTTCCTTTCCGTGATTACTTTCACAATGTCACATTCACATAATCTGACCCTGAAAAGCCCCCCCAGCCCCCCAAAGGGGAGGAGCAAAACCAGACATTCCCCCCACTGGGGGGCTAGGGGGGCGAATGTGACATTGTCGAATTACTGACCAACCCTCTCCCGGCCTCCCCCACCACGGGGGAGGGGCCAAATTCTCCCCTGATTCGGGGAGATTAAGGGGGGTCTGCGTCAATCCTGACCAACACCTATTCAACCCGGCTGGCCAGCGCCCGCTGCTCGACATCCTCCATCCGGCCCCGCGTGCGGCGGGGGGGGGATGTCGTTTGCCATCGGGGCCGGGGCAGGAGGCCCGATTCGTTAATGATCTCGAGGACTAACTCCTCCTGGCGATAGGCCATCACATGCACCCCGGCCACACCTTCGATTTCCCGCACCTGCTGGATGATCTCCACACAAATCTGTTTGCCCTCGGCCACCTTCTTTTCTTTAGGCGTTTTCCGCAGCCGCTCCACGATAGCGTCGGGGATGACCACGCCCGGCACTTTACTCCGCATAAATTCGGCCGCTTTGTCGGAGCGGAGGGGACCGACGCCGACGAGGATGTAAGTTTTCTCGTGGAGGCCCAAATCCCGCACTCGTTTCATAAACTGCCGGAAGCGGATCACATCGAAACAGTATTGAGTCTGGATGAAATCGGCCCCGGCTTCGATCTTCTTGGCCAGCCGTTTCGGTCGCCAGTCGTAGGGGGGGACGAAAGGGTTGGAAGCCGCGCCCAGAAAAATTTGAGGGGGCGTCACCAATTTGCGGCCACTCAGAAAAACGCCCCGATCCCGCATAATTTTGGCCGTTTGCAACATACGGATCGAGTCGAAATCGAAGACCCGCTTGGCCTGGGGTTGATCCCCGGCGGTGACGTCATCCCCCGTCAGGCAGAGGACATTCTTGACGCCCATGGCCGCCGCGCCCAACAAATCACCCTGTAGGGCAATACGATTGCGGTCTCGGCAGGACATCTGAAAGACCGGCTCATACCCGGCCCGGGTCAACAGGGCGCAGATGGCCACGCTGGACATATGGACGTTGGCCCCGGAGGCATCGGTCGCGTTGAGAGCATCGACCGACTCGGCCAGGACGATGGCCGCATCATACACATCCTGCGGATTGGCGCTGTCTGGCGGGTTCAACTCGGCGGTGATGGCGAAGCGCCCCGAACGGAGTACCCGCTCCAGGCGAGAGCCTGATTTCATTGGAACTTGAGAGGGAACTTGAGACGAAACTTGAGAGGGAAGTTGAGAGGGAAGTTGGGAGCTATTTGGCACGCGGTCAGCCACGATTCACCTCACTTTCAACCCAACCGGGGGGTGTTTTCATATCCTCGCCGGTTAACATATTGATCCAGGCCGAGGTACCCTGCAATTCCCAATTGAGGGGTGGTTGGATCAACATAATTTCCTGACCGTAGGTCGGCATATCCAACGACCGCTCATAGGCATCGACCCAGACGCAGCGCATCTCAGGAATGACTTCGCAATGGCCGTTGGTCCGCACCCCACCACACGGCCCATTCCGCAGATTTTTGGGGCAGCTCATCGAGCAGGTCATGCCGGTCGAATGTAGAATACATTGGCCACACATGCGACAATCGAAAATCAGTTTCTTACTCAACTCTTCGGCCGGCCGGATGAGGCGGTCAACCCGGTCATACCCCAGGCGGGAAATAATGGGATCAAGCGCCTGAAACACCCGCTTCGTCATATCGTAAGCGGTTTCCAGCAGATGAGGATGATTTTGTACCCAACGTCGTATACTCATAAAACCTTCACCTGTTGTGTGTTCAGTGAAACAAAAAAATCGCAAAGGTATTCAGCGGTTACGGAGACCTCGAAAATTTCCCGGCTAACCCTTTACGATTGTTGACCAAACAATTGTTCAGTTCGTAACTCCCGTAGTCACGACTCTTGATATTCGAAAAAATGGAAGATTGGGAGGTTGGAAACGTTTCTATCAATGAAGGCCAATGGTAGCATGAAGCGCCTTAAATGTCAACGATTTTACGCAACGGTTTTTGACATTTCGCTTTTACTGCTTTTGTGCTAAAATTGTTCATCACTGTTGAAATCACAGCGGGGTGGTTGCAGGCAAAAAGCAGCCTCCCCAAATTTTTTATATAGAGGGAAAAAAGACCTATGTTCAGAACACACACTTGTGACCAGCTTCGTCCCGCCCACGAAGAAGAAACGGTTAAATTGGCCGGTTGGGTGCATCGTCGCCGCGACCACGGCGGCCTGATTTTTATCGACTTGCGAGATCGTTGGGGCTTGACTCAGGTGGTTTTCGATCCGGCGGTCGATGCCGAGGCTCATACCCTGGCCGGTGAATTGCGGAATGAATATGTGATGCAGGTCGAAGGCCGAGTCCGCGCCCGCCCGGAAGGGCAGGCCAACCCGAACCTGGCCACCGGCGAAATCGAGGTGGAGGGGCACAGCTTGAATATCCTCAACCGGGCCAAAACCCCACCTTTCGACATCAACAAAGAAAGCCCGGTCGATGAGGCCGTCCGGCTGAAGTATCGTTACCTCGATCTGCGCCGGGAACGGATGCGGCGCAACATCGTGTTGCGCCACGACGTCGTTCGCCATATCCGCAACTTTTTGAGCGATGAAGGCTTTATCGAGGTGGAGACGCCGATCCTGTTCAAAACGACGCCGGAAGGCGCCCGTGATTATCTCGTCCCCAGCCGGGTCCATCCCGGCCGATTTTACGCCCTGCCCCAGAGCCCACAGCAGCTCAAGCAAATGTTGATGGTGGCCGGCTATGATCGCTACTTCCAGATCGCCCGCTGTTTCCGGGATGAGGATCAGCGGGGGGATCGCCAGCCGGAGTTCACCCAACTCGATATGGAGATGAGCTTTGTGGACCGGGATGATGTGATGGATTTGATCGAGCGGTTGATGATTAGCATCGTCGAAACCCAGACGGACCTGCCTATTTTCCAAAAACCCTTTCCCCGCCTCGGCTATGACGAGGCGATGGCCCGCTTTGGCCGGGACAACCCCGATATTCGTTTTGGCCTGGAGCTACAAGACATCAGCGACATCGCCGCCCAGACCGATTTCAAGGTTTTTCGCAGCGTCGTCGAATCGGGCGGCATCGTCAAAGGCATCAACGGCAAGGGCCTGGGCAGCTACAGCCGCAAACAGATCGACGACTTGACCGAGTTCGTTAAGGATTTTGGGGCTAAGGGCCTGGCCTGGCTCGTCGTTGACTCTCCCCCTGAGTCGGATACCCCTCCCGAATCGGGGGGGGAAATAGAGGGGGGTATCGCCGGGCGCTCCTCCTTTGCCAAGTTCCTGGCCGATGACGAGGTGGCCGCTATCATCGAAAAGCTGGAAGGGGAACCTGGCGATCTACTGCTCTTTGTAGCCGACAAATTCGAGGTGGCCAACGAGGCATTGGGCCGGCTCCGGTTGGAGCTGGGGGAACGGCTGCAACTGTATGATGTCCATACGCTGGCCTTCTGCTGGATCATCGACTTTCCTTTCCTGGTCTGGAATGAAGATGAGCAGCGCTGGGACCCCAGCCACCACCTTTTCACCGCGCCGATGGATGAGGACATTCCTCACCTGGACAGCGACCCCGGCCAGGCGCGGGGCAAACAGTATGACCTGGTGCTGAACGGGTATGAAATCGCCGGGGGCAGCATCCGGATTCACCAGCGGGCGCTGCAAGAGAAAATCTTTGGGCTGATCGGCCTGGAAGTGGAAGAAGCCAAGAAGCAGTTTGGCCACGTCGTCGAAGCCTTCGAGTATGGCACGCCCCCCCACGGCGGCATCGCCCCCGGCCTCGACCGCCTGGTGATGCTCCTGGCCGGGGAGCCGAACATCCGCGAAGTAATCGCCTTCCCCAAGAGCCAGAGCGCCCTCGACCTGATGGCCGACGCCCCAACCACCGTCTCCGAACAACAGCTCCGTGATTTGCATATCCGGCTGACGGTGAAGGGAAAGGATGGGGCATAACGGCGTTGTTGCGAGCTTTGACCGGACCGATGATGACGCGCAGCCGTTCGGCGATCTGGCGGTTGGTCAAGCCCTCGGCGCTGAGGCGGTAAAGGGTCGAAGGGAAACCGATGAAAACATTGATCGTCGTCAGCGGGGGCGATGCTCCCGGCATTAACACCGCCATTGTCCGGTATACTCAGCGTGCCCAACAGTATGGCGATGCGGTAGTCGGTGCCGTGGGCGGGTTTGGGGGCCTCCTATCGAGCCAGTTCCGGCCCATCGATCTGCCCTTGCTCCGCCTTTTGGAAGGGTCCGGCGGCTCCTACCTGCCCTCGAGTCGGGAACCGGCCCTCGATAGACCGGAGGCCCACACCAGATTGCGGCGCGTGATGACGGAAAACCAAATCGACAATATTCTTTTGTTTGGCGGCGATGGGACCCTGAGACACGTTCTACCCTTGTTGCGCCGCTGGCAGATTCCGGCCGTGGCCTTGCCGACCACGATTGATAATGATGTGGCCGGGACGGAGCGAACCCTCGGCTTTGATACGGCCTGCAACTTTGCCTATGCCTCCATTGCCGGTCTCCTGGCCACCGCCCACGCCTTACAACAGCGCATTTTTACGGTCGAGACGTTGGGGGGCGATACCGGCTATCTGGCTTTAGACATCGCCTTTGCCACCGGCGCGCACGCCGTGCTGATCCCGGAGTATGATTTTGAGGTCGAGCGGGTGGCCGACCGGCTCCGAAAGGCCACCGTGGAAGATCGTTTTGCCCTGGCCATTATTGGCGAAGGGGTCTCCGCAGCCAGACCCAACCTCCCGGCCGAGCTGGCCCGCCTGGCCGGGATTCGCATCCGCTCTGTGCGGTTGGGCCACGCCCAGCGCGGCAGCAGCGCCTCCCACGTGGATCGTCGCCTGGCCACCGAAATGGCCTACCTGGCCTATGATGCCTTTCGAGCCGGTGTCTCCGACGGGGCGGTCATCGTGCAGAAGGGGGTGACCCGGCTTTATGAAGGGACATTTGGGACGGAGGCAAAACCGAAGCCGGATGAGGAGCTGTACCGGGTGGTGAATGGCTAAAGAAAAACCTCAATGATACTCACGCCACCTTATTTGACAGATATGTGCCGTTGCCACACTAACCCGCCGGTACTTAACAGATAGGCCGTCTCTTCGGTGGCGGAGAGGGTGACATCTTGCAGCACATACCCGACCAGCCCCTCATCGAAATCG
>CAZWZZ010000274.1:0-7637 GCA_964638395.1 uncultured Caldilineaceae bacterium | reverse complement strand
CTGATAAAAAAACCCACCAGTATTGGTGGGTTAACAAACAAACTGGTATAAGGAGGGCGTATCTATTACTTTGGCACAATGGTCACTTTACGGTTATCATCGCTGCCGACGCTTTTAGTGTAGACGGCGGGATGGTCGCGCAGGCAGATATGAACGATGCGCCGCTCATACGCCGGCATCGCCTCCAAGACGACCCGGCGACCGCTGGAGATGGCCCGTTGGGCCATTTTGTCGGCCAGTTGCTGGAGTGAACGACGGCGACGGACCCGATACGACTCGACATCGACGATAATCGGATACCAGCGGCTAATTTGCTTACTAACCATCAAGCGCAACATATATTGCAGAGCGCGGAGGGTTTCATTACGCCGTCCAATCAGGATGCCGAGGTCCTGGCCTTGAATATCTAGCACCAACGGAACCTGTTCGCCCGGCTCGACCAGAGCTTCGCCATCGCCCCGCACGACCTTAGCTGTGATACCCATTCGCTCGAGTAAGCCGTTGAGATACGCCTCAGCAATCGCATCAATTTCACCCGATTCGGTGGGTTGTTCTGCCTCCGGGGGTTGTTTATCGGCAGGCGACGGACTTTTTTCTTCGGCTGGTTTGGCCGGTTTGGGCGGCTCAGTTGGCGCCGGCGGTTCGGGGGACGGGGAATCCGTCTCGGTCACGTCCGGTTGGTCATCGGGACGTTGAGCCTCCGGCTCTGGGCTTTTCTTTGGTTCCTGTGGTTTGGGTGTCAACCGCACCAGCGCATCTTCGGCCCCAATTCCAAAAACGCCTCGTTTACCTTCTTTGATAACCTCAACGTCAACATCTTCTTGGTGTAAGCTGAGTTGAGCCAATCCTTGCTCTATAGCTTCTTCGACACTCTTCGCCTTAACCTCGATGGGGTTATTTTCTACGTTTTCTCGACTTTCTGCGTTTTCGATCATTTTTACCTTTTTCACTCTCTCCAGACATAGCGGCTGCGGAACCGGACGGGGTAGAGTTAGCCGGAACCGGTGTCTCGGAGATTGGGGTGGAGACGACGGCACCGCTCTTTTTTGGATCATCCGCTCCCTGGAGATGCGTTTTTGTGAAGTATTGCTGGCCCATTGCCAAAATATTGCTAGTGAACCAGTACAAAGTCAAGCCCGACGGCACAATCAGGGCAAAGTAGCCAAACATCAACGGCATAAATTGCATTATTTTGTGCATCGAGGCTTGCTGCGGGTCTGTGGGCGGGGGGGTCAACATCTTCTGCATATACAGTTGGGACACAACCAGCAAGACCGGCAAAATCATGTAAGCGATGGCATCCGGCCAGCCGACCGCAGGCGGCAAGGGCCACAGCCAGCTCAGGCCCCCGGTGTAATCGGCGACAGGACCGCCCAGGCTGGGAATCCAGAAGAAGCCTTGCCCCAACAACCCTTCCTGCGATAGCTGCAACAACGCCCGGTAGAGCGCAAACCAGATCGGCATCTGTACCAATATCGGAAAACAACCGCCCAGGGGATTGACGCCATGTTCCCGGTACAAATCCATCTGGGCTTTGGCCAGGGCCTCCCGGTCATTCTTATGCTTCTCCTGAATCTCCTTCATCTTCGGCTGCAACGCTTGCATGGCCTTGGATGATTTGATCTGCTGCATATTCAACGGGAAAGTGGCCAGGCGAACCGCAACGGTAAAGAGAATGATGGAGAAACCAAAAGCGTAAGGCACGCCCAGGTTCAAGAGAAAGCCATCAACCGTCACCAAAATAGAGGCCAACAGATTGACAAAGCGCCCCCACAGCCCCAAATCGGGCGGTGTGGTGCTAATCGTGGCGGCGGCCTCTAGGATTCTGTCGCCGAAGGCCACGACCGCGATATTTTCCAAGCTCTCACCTGGTTGGGAGGTGGAGGGGGGAACCGCCGGATAGGTAATCTCAACCGCCTGGCCCGGCTCCAGGGTATCGTCCCAGACAATGGCCCCCTCCACAAAGTCGGCCTGGCCGACCGTGGCCGATATCGTGGTTGTCTGTCGCCCCTCGATCATCTGGGTCAACATCGACAAGCCTACCGGCAATTCATCCACCATTTCGGCTGAGATGGACCGATCACTATTATTTTGGATCGTAATCGTGTAGGCCACGGACTGGCCCAACGGCACGGACTCGCGGCTGGCCTCTTTTTCTAAGGTGACGCCCGCTTCTTGAGCTACCGAACCGATAGAGCGTGGTATTTCATCCGGCGGCGCCGCTGTCGCCGGGCGAATTGAAGCCACGATGACCCCCGTGATGAGAGCCGCCAGCGGTAGGAGCAACGCTAATCTAACAAACTTCCCAAACAAAATGAACTCCTCATATAAAACAAAAAAGTGCTAAGGACCGTGAATTAAATAACTTCCGCATTTGAATTTGGGTAATTGGTAAATAGTAAGTGGTAATTGGCGCTTCAATCCCTAATTACAAATTACCAATTACGAATTACCCAACAGAACTGGGTAAGTTAATTAATTCTCATTCCTAAGGTACAGGGTCATATCCGCCCGGATGAAAAGGATGGCAGCGCCCAATCCGGCGGATCGCCATCCAGCCTCCTTTAATCAAACCATATTTATTGATGGCCTGATACCCATATTGAGAACACGTTGGGTGAAACCGGCAAGATGGCGGCAAGGCCGGAGAGATAAACTTTTGATAAAATCGAATTAGTCCCAGAGCCAAATACTTCAACAGTCTACTGCTCCCATAAATCGGCTCGTTTGAGTAACGCCTCTAACGATTGCTCAATGTCTTGATAGCTGGCCTGGCGTATTCGCTGGCGGGCGATGAAGACAAGATCAAACCCGGACTTGATAAACGGCAACCGTAAGCGGGTCGCTTCCCGCATCCGGCGCTTGATTTTGTTCCGCCGGACAGCCTTGCCCAATCGTTTACTAACGACAAACCCAAAACGACTATCCTCCAGGTCATTGCGTAGAAATGCCAGCACCATAAGGGGGCTGGCATAAGATTGTCCGTGTTGCCGCACCCGCTGAAAATCACTATTCCGACGTAATCGGTGACGGCGTTTCATAGAGCATTTACGGGGCGGATTGTCTGAACCAAACACGCCAACAAATGACCCGTCGTGGTGAACCGCCAAAATCAGTCGGCATTCCAGTTTGTGCGTTTCGGGTGCGGTCGTTGCACGGCCAACGATTTACGCCCCTTGGTCCGGCGCTTCTTCAACACTCGCCGCCCCCCTTTAGTGGCCATTCTGGCCCGAAACCCGTGAACGCGGGCGCGGCGACGGCGTTTCGGTTGATATGTTCGTTTCGGCATACTAAAAAACCTCTACTTTTTCTATGTTTACACACAAGGTTTGATTATACCCGCATGCTACTTGATTAGCAAACAAGCTATTAGTTCTACAATGACACATTCGGCGAAATGGCTCACGGATAGACACAGATTGACACGGATCAAACAAAAAAATTAAAAAAATCTGTGGTTATCCGTGAAAATCCGTGAGCTATCTTGTTGCCTTGTTTAAATGTGACATTGTCGAATTAGTCGCAGGCTCTCGCCCGTTTTTGACAAAAAATCCAGCCTGGTGTACTATCCGGGCAACAATAAAGACGCGCCGCCTCCGAGTGCGGGAACACTCGCAAGGCGGCTGACCCCTCAAACTGCAGGACCAGTCTGAGAGGCTTTGCTTATTGTACCAATCTTTCCGAATGGGACAAACCAAGCGGTCGCTCTGTGCTGAATATCAGTGGGGGTGGCCGTTTTTATTGCCCATCTCACCGGAAAGGAGGACACCCAGCGATGGCAACTTATCCGCTCAAAAAGTTGTTGAGTATGTGGCAACGGGGCGAATTGACCGTAGAGCAGGCAATCGGGCATATTCTACAACACCTGATTAACCTGGAAAAACGGCGCGGTCGTGGAGACCGCCCCTCCTAAACCGACTAAGACCGTGTCGGTTGATGGCCAAGCCCCGGTTTGCACAAATCGGGGCTTCTCTCTTCCTCATCAACTCGTTCAACCCTCAGGAGATCCAAATTGCTCGGCTCGGATTGCCAAAGCCGAGCTAAAACGAAGATTTGACAATCCCCTTTGAGCGAAATTGGATGTGCTGATACTACACCAATTCTCTGGCAAAGCGGATGATGACCACCGCGCCGTTGTCATTTTGGAGGGTGATGTCCCCCCGCAACGAATGGCAGACCGCATTTTCAACGAGATACAGCCCCACATTCCGCTTCTGGGCCTCTAAAACCGCCGCCGGGAAGCCGGGACCATTATCCCGAAAGGTCAGTTGAACATTCTGCTGGTCGCCATCCGGCTCGATGTCAACCCTGATGTGGCTCTTGCCCTGGGTCAGGGCGGCATACTTGACCACGTTGGTGGACAATTCGTTAATGGCCAGGGCCAGGTTGTGGGCCTCTTTGGGGGTGACGACGACCGGGGCGCTGGTCGTAACCTCCAGGCCAACTTCTCTATCCGGGGGAACCGCCTGTAACGCCGATTTGATGATCTGCTCCGTCAGGTTGTCCAGAGGCAGGGGCGACCAGTTGGCGGCGGACAGCAGTTGATGCACCTTGCTCAAACCCCGCATCCGGTTGATGAGATCATCCATAATGGCCACATACGCCCGCTGCGTGTTTGTCTGTTTGGCGTGACGCCGCTCAACGTACAGCATCCCGGTAATCGCAGCCAGGTTATTCTTCACCCGGTGGTTCACCTCCCGCAGGAGCAAGGCTTTGGCAGCGGCATCCTCCTGGGTTTGGCGGTACAGACGGGCATTGTCGATAGCAATGGCGGCCAACGTGGCCAACGACTCGGCCAGCCGCACATCGTCGGGGCTAAAGCGATTTTCGGTCTCGGCCAGCAGTTGCAAGGCCCCAAAACTGTCGCTTTTCGTTTGCAGCGGGACACCAAGAATGGAGCGCACCGATAGCCCGGTCTGCTCATCAATTCCTTTGAAATAGCGCGGCTCCTGCCTAATATCCGGGATATTCAGGCTTTGGCCCTGCCGCACCACCCAGCCGACCAACCCCTGGCCCGCAGCCAGCCGCTGCCCGCGCACCAGCTCCGCTCTGGGCGAGGCCGCTTCCCGGCAGACCAGCTCGCCGCTCTCCCGGTCAACCAGCCAGATCGAGCAGGCCGCAATGTCGATAATCTGGCGCACCCGGCTCAGGACGGTGATTAACACCTGGTCCAGATCCAAACTGAAAGCGAAGGCTTGACCGGTCTCGTTGAGCAGGGTCAATTCCCGCGTGCGGGCCAGCAGCGCTTCCTCCACCCGCTTGCGCTTGGTGACGTCCCGGTTACTGGCCCGGTAACCCAAAAAAACGCCGCCGCCATCCGTCACCGGATGGCAGACGTGTTCGATCCAGGCTATCTGCCCATCCCGCCGCCGGATACGAAATTGAAATTCATACGGTCCCGGTGTTTCCATAACATCGTGGCGATGTTCCTCCCATCCATCTCGATCTTCCGCCACAATGAGGCTGTTGAACAAGGTCGGATCGGCCATAAAGTCTGCCACGGTATAGCCCGTCAGCCGTTCGCAGGCCGGCGAAACATACCGCAAAGTGTGGTCGGGATTTTCCCAGATTTCCCAATCGTAGGTGAAATCGGCCACCGTCCGGTAACGCCACTCCGCCTCTTGCAGGGCACGTTCCGCCTGCTTACGCTCGGTGATGTCCCGGCCAAAAACGGTCACGCCGGTCACCCTGCCATCGGCGGTTCGGATGGGGCTAAAGCGATACTCGATGTGATACTCGGTGTCGCCGGCATGGAACTCGACTGCCTCAGTAAACTGCTCTCCCCCCAGGGCACGGTCATAGTAGCCGCGCCATCTTTTCCGAAACGCCGGCGGAATATTTTCTGTCAGGGCCGTATCGCCGGTAGTAAAAGATTGTCCGGTTAAGTCGCGGACTCTTTGTTGGATGGCTGAGTTGCTGACAATCAGCCGATAATTGCGGTCGATGGACCAGATGCTGCCGTCGGTGTTTTCGATCAGGGCCGACAGATTGGTCTGGCTCTGCCGCAGCTCCGCCTCGGCCCGGTGGCGGGCGGTGACGTCGTGGATGATGGAATAGAGGAACGTCCCCTGCGGGGTTTCGACCGGGCCGGAATAGACCTCCACATCCCGGATTTCGCCGGAGGCCAGCCGGTGCCGGAAGTTGAAAAAGAGACGTTTTTCCGTTTTGGCCCGTGTCATCTCCTGTTTGACCTCGGCCTCGGACAGGGTGTTGATGTCCGAAATCCGCAGCGCGGTCAAGGTTTCGGCGTCGTAGCCATAGAAACGGCAGGCCGCTTCATTAGCATCCATAATGCGCCCATCGGTCGGGTCGATAATCAGCTTGACGGCCAGGTTCGAGGCAAAAATTTGGCGGTAACGAGCTTCGCTGGCTTCCAAAGCCGCCGCCAACGCCTGACGTTCGGCAACGTCGGCCTCCAGGTCGGTCACCTGCTGACGCAACGTCTCCAACTCAGCGATTAGTTGCGCTCTGGATTTCTGTTCATCCTTCATATGGCTTCCTTGTGCTGGCGCGGTCGGCTCCGGCGACGGCCACGGCAGCATGATTTGTTTACTCCTTTACAGAGATCCTGTAGCGCCTTCCATTATGAATGGGATTAATAGACCACCATGAATGGAATTAATAGCCCACATCGTACCATTTTGTCCATATTTTGTCAATATAATTTTCATATTTTCAAGAAAGGTAGATAGCGAGGTCATGTTTGGAAGTATAGAGATTTCGACGAAAACTCAGATAGAAATGAAGGGCGTAAAGGTCATCGTAATCGAAAGAACGATGGAAGTCAATAAACGTGGGGGGGGGATGGTGAGGCGCGTCCCCGACCTTCTGGAGACAAGAAAAAAATCCGCCAACTTGCTACAAATCAGTAGATTCAAATTGCTCGGCTCGGATTTGGCAATCCCCTTTGAGCGAAAATTGGATGTACTGAGACTATTTGTAAACAACCCGAAACCGCTCGCAAACCAGGGGCATATCCTCAGCCGGTTCGCGCCCAATTTGGGCCAACGAGCGGCTGAAAAAACGCCAATGACCCTCCCGCCAATAGGCCAGCGAGCGATCCCCTTCGCCTTCGTCATAGGCAAATTGGGCATCGACCTGATTGTACGGTTTGATCGTCACCTCGGTCGTTTCGATGATGCACACCGGTTCTTCGTTGCCATTCAGGAGGACAGTTTTTAGCCCCACCGTCGGCAGCGGGTCGCCCTCGGCTTCCCACTCCCACAGGGCCGAGCAGGTGGCTGTTTTTTGGCCGCTGACAATCAGCGCGGCCAACTCGTTGGCCAAATCGGGGTTGTCGCCGAACCACTCGGCCACATACCGCTCCGCCCGCACCGGCGAATCGGCGGGCAAGGTTTCGAGATAGGCTTGCCAATAGGCCGCTATTTTGTCATTGTTCATTGTGGGAAGCTCCTTTCCCTGTCGAGTTATAGATTATTATGATAGCGTATCCCTCCTGAATTTGACAAACTTTTCGACAAGATTTGCAAGATTTACAGGATAAAAAATTCACATAATCTTGTCAATCTTGTTAATCCTGTCCAAATCTCTCGATTTAACCGTGTCAAGTTAGAGGGGTATACGCAGCAATTCTAAATTTAGAGCCAGACCCTAAAGGTTTTGTCCATAAAGGTTGT
>CAZWZZ010000273.1:0-7647 GCA_964638395.1 uncultured Caldilineaceae bacterium | reverse complement strand
CCCCTCGATACGCCTTTTCAAGGCTACTCGGGATGCGAACTGCGTAACTCCTAAGGGAGATGATCTTGCCAATTTCGCCGGAAGCAATGGCTCAATACAAACGCACCGCCCGCCTGCGTTGGGCACAAGAACAGGCCCAACGGGAGGCCCGGCGGGCACGAGCCTGGCAGTTGGCCAGTCAGGCCGCCGAGCTACTCAGGCGGGACTTTGATGTGCAACGAGTAATGATCTTCGGTTCATTAGTTCATCCTGACCGTTTTTCATTACATTCCGATGTGGATTTGGCCGCATGGGGCTTGACCTCGAAAAATTGGCTGAAAGCGATGGCAGCGGTGCGCTATTTGTCTGATGAAATCGATCTCAATCTGGTTGATGTCGGCTGCTGTTCGCCAGAGTTATTGACGGTCATCGAGAGAGAAGGCGTGGCGGTATGATTGCTCGCTATTTGGTATTGACCGAACGGATGCGAACTGAACTCGAGAAAATCGAGCAGGTCGTTGACCACGCCGAGGGCGCTGTCTCCCGTGCCGGGCAACAGCCAGAGGATGAAGATTATTTTATGGCCGCTGCTGCGCTCGATTTGCATAGCTTTTACGCCGGGGTTGAGCGGCTCCTGGCCCTGATTGCTACGGAGATCGATGGCGGCTTACCCAAAGGCCCCCGTTGGCATCGTGATCTGCTGGAGCAAATGACGTTAAAGGTTCGGGGCGTCCGTCCGGCGGTACTTCAGCCTGAAACACAAATCGCCCTGATTAATTATCTGGAATTTCGTCACGTTGTGCGAAATGTCTATACGTTTGATTTACGCCCGGGTCGCTTGCAAGAGCTGGTCACCGGTTTACGGATCGCCTTCGAGCTGACTCAACGTGATTTACTGGTGTTTGTTAAGTTTTTGGACAGCCTGGCCGATGCGGATGAGGATGCGTAAGCTACTATCCCCGGTCACAACACCCCCCTGACAGCCCCGCTGAACAAGCGCCATCAGGTATCTGAGCGGCGTTGCGCCAACCGGCGCTGCTGCCGGGCTGCCCCCTCGGTAAAGCGGCGGCGCTCCTCCTCCGTTTCCAGCAGGAGCGGCGGGATATCAACGGGATGCTCCCGCTTGAGGGCGACGAAGACGACGTAGGCCGAGTTGGTATGGGTCAGCGCCCCGGTCAGGAGATGCTCGGCGATGACGCGCACCCCAACCTCGATGGCCGTTCGCCCCACCCAGTTGACGCTGGCCCGCAACGTGACCAGGTCGCCGATGTGGACGGGCGAATGGAACGTCATCGAGTCGATGGTCGCCGTAACCACCTCCTGGCGGGCGTGGCGCATGGCGCAGATGGCAGCCGTCTCATCAATCAACTTCATAATCACCCCCCCGTGAATACTGCCCAGCGGGTTGGCGTGTTCCGGCATCATCAACTGATTGACCGTCACAGCGCTGTCCTGAACACGCTTGCCGGGTTGTGCGTGGGTACTCTCGCTCATAAAAAGTTTGACCTTTCTGAAAATAACCTCATTATTAAAATCGGTAGGACAAAAGCCTCTCCGGTACTATCTAACCAATCCTTTTCCCTCCGAAAGATGTTATAATCATACACAACTGGTTTAACAAACGAGTTGCAGAGATTGTTTCAACAAAATATCGACCTGAACTTGTTCTAAAATGCCATTTTCGACCTGATCCTTAACAGACAAGCCATCTTTGACCTAGAAACTTCGAACCTTTTTTATTGTTGCCTGGATAGAGTGATTTGTGACCCGTAAACGTACAATCCTTATTGTTGATGATGAAGAACCGGGCCGGGAAATTCTCCGTAAGTTGTTGACCGTGCCTGAATATGAGTTGGCCTTTGCCCGTAATGGTCTGGAAGCTCTAACCAAAGCGATCCAATTGGTGCCGGATCTTATTTTGTTGGATGTAATGATGCCGGATATGGATGGTTTTGAGGTGTGTCGCCGGCTGCGGGCCGACTCGCTTCTGGCTGAGGTGCCGGTCCTACTCATCACCGCTCTGACCGACCGCCACTCCCGTCTCCGGGGCATCAAAGCCGGGGCGGATGATTTTGTGACCAAGCCTTTCGATCATGTAGAGCTGCGAGCCAGGATCGAAACCATTTTACGCCTGGATCGCTCCCGGCGGCTGTTAGTCGAACGCCTCAAATTTGAAGGGGTCGTCGAGCGGGCCGAAAGTGGCTATCTTATCATCAACGACCGTGACCATATCCTCTACGCCAACCCCAGAGCGCGGCTCTATCTGGGCCTGCCAACCGCGGCCGGTCAGGATGAACCGATCAAGGAAAATTTCCTGGAACTGATCCAGCGGCAATATATTTGTGAGCCATACGCCTCCTGGGTCGTCTGGCCCGACCTGCCCAACGATGACTCGCCGCGCTATTTGGTTCGGCCTGAATCTCCCAATGCCAACACCTTTTGGCTCCAGGTCCACACCATCGAGCTACCGGCCACCGGACCGGGGGAAACGCACCGGATTGTCCAACTGATCGACGTCACGGAGCGGATGAACCTGCAACGGGATATGGGCGGTTTCCACGCGATGGTCTCTCACAAGTTACGCACTCCTTTGATTGGGATGATTAGCAGCCTGGAAATTTTGACCGGCCACTCAGCCAAACTATCGAGTGATGATGTCAGCGAAATCGCCCAGACGGCCCTCATTGGCGTCAAACGGCTGCAAACCCAGATCGAAGACATTCTGCAATATCTCAGCCTATCTGATGAAGAGAAGCAACAACCGGCTTTCCTATTGGATCATTTGGAAAAGATGGTCACCGAATTTAGCGCCAATCTGGAAGTCAACGCCGTTTCCCTCTGCATCGAGCCGGAGTTACGGCAGACACGCATCCTCTTTTCTCGGCAAAATATGGGCTTGATTTTATGGGAAGTCCTGGACAATGCCAAAAAGTTCCATCCGCAACAGTGGCCCACGGTTGACATCAAGGTGCTGCGGGCCAACCGGTATGAAGTCTGCCTGCGGATTACCGACGACGGCGTGCATCTCTCGCCGGAGCAGTTGACCCGCGTCTGGCGGCCCTACTATCAGGGTGAAAAGCTCTTTACCGGCGAAATCGTCGGGATGGGGCTGGGACTGTCCACCGCCGCCGCCGCTGTCTGGGGTGCCGGCGGAACCTGCCACATCTACAACCGCAACGACAGACCGGGTCTGGTCGTTGAGTTCATTCTGCCCCTCAAAAACGGCGCTTGAGACATGCCGGCCTCACAGGACCGCCGGCACCTCATTCCCCGCATCCTCGATGGCCCGTCTGACATCCGTAATGGACAAAAGGGCGATCCCCACCACAAAAAAGAGAATAATCGGCAGGAGCGCGGCCCGGGCGCTGCCGGTCATCTGCACCGTAGCCCCAAAAACCAGCGGGCCGAGCCAGGCTGTGCCCCGCTCGCTGATCTGGTAGAGACCAAAGTAGGCCGACTCCCGGCTAGTCGGGATCATCTGGGAAAAGAGGGAGCGGCTGAGGGCCATAGCCCCCCCCAGAACCACAGCGATGACGATCGCCATCACCCAGAATTGGAGGACGGTCTGGAGGAAGGCATAAGCACAGAGCAGGGTGATACACCAGATGACGAGGTTGGTGACGATTGTGGTCCGGGTCCCCAGGTAGTTGGCCAATTTATCGAACAGCATCGCCCCTACCGCCGCCACAAATTGGATCATCAGAATGACCAGCACCAGGGTCTCGTTGCCCAAGCCCAACTCGCTGGCCGCGAAGAGGGTGGCCAGGGTGTTGACCGTCTGGATGCCGTCGCTGTAGATCAAAAAGGCGATCAGAAAGCGGAGGGCCTGGGGATATTTCTGCTTCATCTCCTTGAGCGAGGCCCATAACTCCTTGAGGCTGTGGGTTAGATAGTTCTCGCCGGGCGGCAAACTGGCCTGAACCGGGCGTTGGAGAAGGCGCTGTTGGGGAAAGAGGAAGGTGAACACCAACCACCACACCCCGGCGATCAACAGGCTGAGGCGCACGGCCAGACCGGTGTCTGTCATCACGTTGAACAACAGCAGGCTGAGACCCAGGGCCAACCCGCCGCCCACGTACCCAAAGGCAAAACCCTGTGAGCTGACGTTGTTGCGCCGGTCGGGGCTGGCGATGTCGGGCAAGAAGGCATTGTAGAAGACCACCCCCGCTCCAAAGGCCAGATTGCCGATGATAAACAGCAGGCCGCCCAGCAAAATACGCTGACCATCGACAAAAAAGAGGAGAATCGTCGCCCCGGCCCCGAGGTAGGCGAAAAAAAGCATCAGCCGCTTCTTGAGCTGGGTGTAGTCGGCCAGCGTGCCCAGCAGGGGCAGCAGCAACACTTGCAGAAAGACGGAGATGGAGACGCAGAGCGGATAAAAGGCGTCGGCTCTGATAGAAAAGCCAAATAGGTCGAGTGTGCCCCCCTGTTGGCGGATCAGATTGGCCAGATAAGGACCGAGGATGGTGGTGATGACCGTCGTGGCGAAGGCGGAGTTGGCCCAATCATACATGCTCCAGCCAAAAATCTCTTTGGGATTATCTTTGGAATAGGTCATCACTTACACCACCGCCGGAACGTCGTTACCGGCCTCCCGGATCGCCGCCCGGACATCGGTCACATACAGGATGATAATCCCGACCAGGAAAAAGGTGATGATCGGCAGCAGGGCTACGCGGGAGCTGCCGGTCAACTGCACGGCCAGGCCAAAGGCAAAGGGACCGAGCAGCGAGGTGGCCCGATCACTGATTTCGTATAGCCCAAAGTAGGCCGACTCTCGACTGGGCGGGACCATCTGGGAGAAAAGCGAACGACTGAGGGCCTGGGAACTCCCCAAAACCAGGCCGACGCCGATGGACAAAATCCAGAATTGCCCCTCGGTGAAAAGAAAGAGGTAGGCATAGATCAGCAGGGCGGACCAGATGAACAGGTTGAGGATGATGGTCCGTTTGGCCCCCAGATAGCGGGCCACCCAGTCGAACAGGAGCGAGCCGAGCGAGGCCACGAATTGGATGACCAGGATAATCAGCACCAGCGTTTCAGGTGGGATGTCCAGTTCGGTCGTGGCGAAAATGCCGGAGGCCCAGATGACGGTCTGGATACCGTCGTTGTAGATCAGGTAGCCGATCAGGTAGCGCATCGTTTTGGGGTAGTCTCGCTTCATCTCCTTGAGCGTGTCGATGAAGGCTTGCAGACCGTGGGTCAGATAGTTGGCCCCCGGCGGCAGGCTGAGGAGGGGCGGGCGTTGGGTCAGCCGCCGGTGGGGATAGATCAAGGTGAACGCCAGCCACCACACCCCGGCGCTGGCCAGGCTGAGACGAACGGCCAGGTCGGTATCCGGCATCAACCAGATCGTCACCAGGTTGAGGGCCAATAGCACCCCCCCGCCGAAATAACCATAGGCAAAACCCTGGGAGCTGACCGCATCCCGCCGGTCCGGGCCAACGATGTCCGGCAGAAAGGCGTTGTAAAAGACGATAGCCGCCCCGAAGGAGAGGTTGGCGATGATAAAAAGCAGGCCGCCCAGTAGAATAGTGCTGCCGGTCACCAAAAACATCAGGATGGTGGCCCCGGCCCCAACGTAGGCGAAAAAAAGCATCAGCCGTTTTTTGAGGGGCGTATAGTCGGCGATAGTGCCCAGAATGGGCAGTAGAATGACCTGGAAAAAAACGGAGATAAAAACGCAGGCCGGATAGAACGCGCCGCTCTCGACCGGGTAGCCGAGGATATTGACTGTGCCTCCCTGGGCGTCGATCAGGCGGGTCAAATAAGGGGCCATCAGCGTGGTCAACACGGTGCTGCCAAAGGCAGAGTTGGCCCAGTCATACATCACCCAGCCGAAGATTTCTTTCTGGTTGTTTTTCATTAACAAGGTTTCCTTTGTGGTGTGGCTGGGGCCATTGTAACAGAGTTTGGGGTGGGTGTCACCTATCGAAACAGGACTTACGCAGTTGGTACCCCTCGATACGCCTCTACAAGGCTACTCGGGATGCCAACGACGCAAAATGCATCCTGAGTAGGCGACAGCCGTATCGAAGGGTGCATTTTGCGTAAGTCCTGCGAAAGTTAAGATTTCGAGGCGGCCAACTCTGCCTCCAGCGACCAATTGGCCAGGCTGGGTACGATCTTGACCCGGGTGCCGACTTCGGCCCACTCATACAGGGTGGCCGAGTCGTCGTGGCCGAGGATGACACAGCCATAGGAGACACGCTGGCCGAGATAGCCATCCCACAGGGTGTGGCCGGTGTGTCGCTGCGTGGGCAGGGCGTGGATGCCGTTTTGGAGCGGCCCGGCCCAGTAGATGCCCATCCAGTGGGGCATATCCAGGTTCCAGGTACTGGCGTAAGCCACGTCGATCTTGTTCTGAATCTCGAACTCGCCGATGGCCGTGTCGCTGCCCGGCTCGCCGGTGGAGACGACGAAATCATACACCTTTTTGCGCCCCTCGTAGACGTGCATCCGCTGTTCGGCGATGCCAACGATGACCAGCCGCTCCTCGATAGGCACGCCGGGGATGGGCCGGGCCGGGGGCGTATCGGGCGCGGCGGCAAAGGCCAACTCGGCCAGGCGCCGGCGGGGCGCGGCCAGGTCGGGCCGGAGGGTGATGGCCGCCTGCAAAGCGGTCTGGGCCGCCGGGAGATCGTTGGCCGCTTCCAGAGCCAGCCCCCGATTGTAGTAGGCGCTATACAGCAGATCGGCCACGGTCGGATAATCCGGGTCGATGGCCCGGATACTTTCCAAAGCGGCGATGGCCTCAGCCCACTGCCCGGCCTGGTAATGGCCCTGCCCGGCCTGGTAGCTGCGGGCCAGAGCCAACTCCTGCTGCGCCCGGAGGTCGGTTGGGCTGTGGCTGACGGCCTGCTCGAAGTGGGGCAGGGCCTCGGCCAGCCGTCCCTGACCGCGCAGCCGGAGGCCCTGTTGCAGATGGGCCTGGGTCAGATGGGTGGTGATGAAGGCCGGCTCGGCCTGGTCGGGGGGCAACTGTTCCAGGTAAGCGATGGCGGCGGGCCAATCCTTTTCGGCCCAGGCCGTTTGTAGCGGCGCGTGGGGCTTGGCCTCGGCCAGGGCTACGGGAGCGGCGGACGAAGTCGGGGCGAAGATTTCCAGCCCCATCAGCCAGCCCATAGCCAGACCGATGCCCAGCAGCAGAACCAGCCCCAGCAGGAGAATTTTTAAGAGCGGACGGCCTGGTGTGTGGCGACCTCTCCCCCCCTCAATCCCCCCCAAAGGGGGGGAGGAGTTAGAACCTCCCCCATTGCGGGGGAGGTTGGCAGGGGGTAGAGCCGCCATTTCCTCCGACAGATTAGCTCCTCCCCCGTTGCGGGGGAGGTTGGGTGGGGGTAGAGTCACCGTTGGCTCCGAGCCAAAACGTTTACGGAACCAGGCTTCGGCTTTGGGCAGAGCATGATGGCCGGGGTCGATGGCGCGAGCTTGATGGAGGGCCGTCTCGGCTTCGGCCCGGTCGGGCGTGGTGGCAGACAGCCACAGCCAGGCCGCTTCGTTGACCGGCTGCCGAGCCACGATGTAGCGAAGGTGACTGGCCGCTTCACTTCGCCGGCCACGCTGGGCCAGGGCGATAGCCTCGTCCAGGGTCAGGGCAGCATTATCATTTATGTTCATCGGGGCCTCAGAGTACTGGATTATGTTAAGTCCATTATAAACGATTTT
>CAZWZZ010000272.1:0-7654 GCA_964638395.1 uncultured Caldilineaceae bacterium | reverse complement strand
ATGAAATGATTGGTGATGGTCACGGCGTCCATTGGCCTGATATAGATGAAGATATTAGCGCTGAAGGGATGTTGTATGGCACGCCTGCTCCAAGGCCCAAACCCCGGCCGGTGAAACAAACTCCATAAACCTACCGGAGACAACCTATGATTTGTGATGTCATTTTGAGCAAAGTCAATAACAAATATATTGCCAGGGCCAAAGAGTGGCCTGAAGTGATGGTTGAGGAAAATACCCGGACTGAGGCCATCGAGCAGCTTAAAACGCGCTTGATGGACTATCTGACGAATCAGGTTGAAGTGGTTCAGGTTGAAATTCCACTTCCGGCTAAAACGGGGAATCCCTGGCTTGATAAGTTTGGCTGGTTCAAGGATGACCCGACCTTTGATGACTTACAAGCTGAAATCGCTGCCTATCGACAAGAGATAGACCAACAGATGGAACAATCAACGGAATGACCTTCTATATTTTGGATAGTGACCATCTCAGTCTCCATCAACGGGGGTATGAGCCGCTTGGCAGCCGGTTGTTGGCTATTCCGATGGAACAGATTGCCATTACCGTGATTAGCGCCGAAGAATTAGTCCGGGGACGGTTAGCTCAAGTTCGCAAAGCAATCAAGCCTCAAGAGTGGGTACACGCTTATCATTGGTTATCAAAAACCGTCGATTTTCTCTGTAGCTTTACAATCCTGAAATATGACCCCCAGGCAGAGGCCCACTTTCAGGCACTTCGGGCCGAAAAAATTAGGGTAGGAACCCAGGATTTAAAGATTGCGGCGATTGTTCTCAGCCAAAATGGAACGCTCGTAACCCGCAACCGACGAGATTTTGAGCGTATTCCCGCTCTGAAAATTGAAGATTGGTCAGGATCAGAATAGTACAGACACAATGGCGAAGACAATAACTCCTGAAATTTCCCAGGCTGGGGGCACAACAGCGGATGGCTGAATGGAGCGGATGCGCGCGGTCTGGCATTTAGAGCAATCGCCGGGACTGCCAGGTATCTCAAAGCTCGCATTGTCCGTGGACACGTCTCACTAAGCGAGCTTCGTGATTCCTGGCTCAGCGTTACGATTTTTCCGGTTGTGTAATCATCTGTTCTGGGCTATGATAACGTAACATCATAGTCTGAGAGGTTTGCCAATGCGTTTAACCATTGTCGATACACCTATTCCCCTGAAAACAGATCAAGAGGGTGTGGTGCGGGTTGGAGGCACCCGCGTCACCCTGGATACGGTAGCGTCCGCTTTCAAAGAAGGGGCGACGGCGGAAGAAATCGTTGCTCAATATCCGAGTCTGCTGCTGGCCGATGTTTACGCAGTGATTGGCTACTACCTGCAACACCGCCCTGAGGTCGAGGCCTATTTGAGGCAGCGGCAACAAATCGCTGCCGAGGTTCGCCACCAAAATGAAGCGCGATTTAATCAACAAGGTATCCGGGAGCGATTGTTAGCGCGTCGGTTTCAGAGTGAAACAAAAAATAATGCTGAAACTGGCGGCTGACGAAAATTTCAACAATAACATTATGCGGGGTGTGGTACGCCGAAAGCCAGAGCTAGATATTATCCGCGTGCAAGATGTCGGCTTATCCGGGGCCGATGATCCTACCATCTTGGCTTGGGCCGCGCAGACAGGGCGAGTCTTGTTGACTCACGATGTCAATACAATCACCAAGTATGCCTATAATCGGATAGAAGCAGGCCAAGCGATGTCGGGTGTCTTTGAAGTCAATCGGACAGCGCCCATTGGTCCGGTCATCGAGGATATTATTCTCTTGGCCGAGTGTAGTTTGGAGGGGGAATGGGCAGGTCAGATCATTTATCTCCCCTTGAAGTAACGCACTGCCCGTCCCCCACTCCCGCTGCCGAGCCTGGCTTGAGCGGGAGCGGGGGTGCCTCTGCCGGGGGACACTACAGCGGATGGCTGAATGGAACGGATTTTCGGTGGAGCGCAGCATCCTTTCGACACGGCCTACGGTCGCAGGAGGTGGCCTGGGTGAACCGGGGTGGTCTCGGAGGGGGTTGCGCTTTGTTGGTGGTGGGGGGCATTCCTACTGTAACATTTTGTCTATCGTCGTCGCATCAAGCAACCCCGCACCTTCTAATTGCTCCAACAAATCTGTCAACCGAATAAAACCAATGCCGGTTCGCTCACAATAGTTGGCTGCTTTGCGGTCGCGGGTAATGAGGACCAGATGGCGTCGATGACACAGGGCAATAGCCTCCGCTTCGCCCAAGCCCAGTTTCGAGGGGAGGTTGCTTACAAAGCGTTTGCCAATTTTTATTTGGGGTGATAACGTGCAAGTGACCTATCTTCACAAGCTGCAACGCATCTGCCAGATAACTGACGCCATTTTCGAGGCCAATTTCTAACTCTTGCTGAATGAAGGGGGTAATGTACAGAGGAATTTTGGAGAACTGTTGTAACAGGTGAAGGTGGTTCACTTTAGCAAATAGCGACAGGACATTTGTGTCTAAGATAAACCCTTTAGGCTTTGGGGAAACTGAAGAGGTCATGAATGAGAGTCTGTTGCTGGTTCTTCTGGGCGTCGGTGTCCGACTCGGCCTCGATGAAGGCCAGCCCGTTTTCCCTTAATTTCTCCTCAAACAGAAAATAATTCAATCCGGCAATCTCAGCCGCTCGACCACTGCTAATTTGTTCAGTCGTATACAAATCAATCGCTATCTGCCACCGTAGCTCCGGGGCCAGGTCGTCAAGCCAGGTGTTCAGTGTCCGGTCCAAGAGGTTATCAAGCGTTGGAAAATCTCCGGCGCGTAAGATCGCTTCATAGACAACCAACCACGCCGCTTTGTTGGAAGGGGGTACTGTTTGTGTCGCCGCTGTAGAACTCATAATCCTCTCCAAGATTTCAACGTCTACGTCTATACTGTTGAATATAGCTGATTTGCTTTCCTTTGGCAACTTACTCCCTCCCCGCTGCCGAGCCTGGCTTGAGCGGGGCGGCGGTGCCTCTGCCGGGGGACACCAACGGATTGGTGAAAGGAACGGATTTTCGGTGGAGCGCAGCATCCTTTCGACACGGCCCACGGTCGCAGGGCGTGGCCTGCGTGAACCGGGGTGGTCTCGGAGGGGGCTGCGTTTTTTTGTTGGTGGTGGGGGGTGAGTACTACAGCGGATGGCTGAATGGAGCGGATGGGAGATGCTGGAAGATAGAAAGCGATTCGGCCCCTTAATTACCCTTTACGGCGATACTCACGCCATACCAAGTTTGGGCCATCGAACAACAGGGGAATATTATTGAGAACATTACGCCCCAAAATCCCCCAGGTTTGGTCAATCAACAAGAATTGTCCTCGAAATGTGCGTTGGCAAAAAATAAGCTCCAACTTAACCATAGCGGCCAGTGTGGTATAACCATCAAAACCGGCTAATTCGTAAGCTATATCTGGCACAACGGTCAGATTTAGTCGCTGGACGGCGGCTTGCGGCACTAACGTAATGTCTGCCCCTGAGTCCAATTGCATCGGCACGTCTGACCATTCAGCGTCTGTATCTCCATTTCGTAAGGTGATATAGGCGACGGGGGCGGGTGGGGCAAATTCTGTACCATTATACGCGGTCATTGCTTTCTTCGATCACCTCTAATTTGAAGTCTGCGATTTGCTCACGGTTGACCAGACGAGGGCTAGAAATACGGATGGGGCCTGGCCGAGGTTCAATGGTGGTCTCAATCTTCATCCCGGTTGTCTCCTCCTGAACCATTGGCGGCTCAACCTCAGCGGGGCTATCAGATTTCGCCCGTAAGAAAGCCGCAAATTCAGCCAACAGCTTTAAGCTATCCGCCGGTAGAAAATCTAATAGGGCAATAATTTTTGCTTTTAGCGTTTGTGTATCTTGCATCCCAACCTCTCCTTTCATCTCATCAACGAAGAGCTTGTTTGGATTTTACCACGTCTCGATATAACATGAAAACCCCATCCCGCCGCCGAGCCTGGCTTGAGCGGGACGATGCGGATGGCTGAAGCCGGAGTCGATGGCGAAAATGGGACTATTGTACTAGAGAAGGGGCGGCTGACAAGAGGCAATGGACCGCCCCGCTTTCGGCACTCTCTCAAAATGGATTAAAAAATGGATTAAATGGAGATAATCAGGTTTCATACCATAAAGCAGAATTTTACGAGGTATGGCGATGAATAATTACCAAGCGACGTATGCCGAACAACTTATTTTTATTGTCATTAGTATCTAACCAAGCAACTTCTTGCATTTTGAGCCAGAAAATTGATCCACGAAGGGCACGAAGTGACACGAAGAAAAAATTCAAACATAATTCTAATAACGATTTATCCATTTAGCGAATAATGTTATAGGCTTTGGCCGTCTCTTCCCTCTCAGATAGAACGGTGTTAGACGCTTGAGCGCATTTATCATCCTAGCTCCGGCTCCGGCGGCTCGATAGCTCGTGACCATCGACCGTAGCCGGGTTTGTTCCGCCCGACGCAGCCGTTCTTGATGAATTTCGTGAGCTATTTCAAATTCGTACCCTGCTAACATATTGATCTCCTTTCGGGTTGAGTTTTCTCAGAAAGTGGTTGTGCCACTGAACGACAACGAATTTGGCTGACGCTAACGGATTCTGTGGCTCAAGAGCCTTGGAACTGCTGAGGCCGCTGAAAATTCGCCTCAATACAGGTCAATTTCCGGCTGATAAAGTGCTGACCACCAAAAAATCAGCGGTAATTAGCGGTGTTACCCGGCCAGCGCAACCACCTGAGACATGGTTCTGGGCTGCGCTGCTGTCCGTGATTGAGGCGCAGCAGCCGGCTCATCTGTCTTACTGCCGACGTAGGCCAGGCTGGACCAGCGGGCCAGACCGGTGCGGAAGGGACACACCCGCAGCCGAGTCAGGCCGGCGGCAGCCAGCAATTGGGTCAAAAGCGCCGGGCTGAACGTGTGGTTACCCCAGCGCCACTGCAACCAGACGCCCAACACGCCTGGTTGCGTCACCGATAGAATCAGCAGCCCGCCGGGGCGAAGCACGCGCACCATTTCCCGCAAACCGACCAGCGGCTCCGGCAGATGCTCCAGCGTATGGGCCGCAGCAACCAGATCAAACGCGCCATCTTCAAAGGGCATATCGCCCACTTCCCCCTGCCGGACGGTGGCCGGCACCCCGGCCTGGCGCAGCACGTTGTCGGCCTGCCGCACCATCTCCGGTGAGAGGTCGATGCCGGACACCTCCACCGGCCGGGTCAGCGTTTGGGCCAGCGCCAGGCTAAAAGCAGCGGTGCCGATGCCGCAATCCAGCGCAGAAACCTTGTCTGGCAGGGCGGCCAACAGGCCATCCTGCTGCAACGTGGTCATCAGGTCACGATACGCGCTCAGGTAGCCCAGTTGGGCAATCCGTCGATGCCAGTTGGCGGCGGCGGCATCATATTTACCGGCCAACTGGTGGGCGGTAGGCTGCCGCCGCTGTACAGAAATTTGCCAGGGACCAATTGTCGTTTCCATAAACTTTACCTCTATGGTTGCATCACTGAAACGGGTTTCAGCACAACATCATGGTCGGGCAGGTCTGCCTCGATGCCCCGCAAGGGCGGGACGAGATACCCGGCCAGGCTGATGGCGCTACCGGCGAGGGCCGTCAGCAGGAACATCACCGCCATACCGCCGCCCGGCCCCGGCGCAATCAGCGAGCCGAACCAGCCGGTCAGCGCCCCGCCGGGCAGCATGGCCGGTTCAAACCAGGCATCGGCCAGGATGCCGCCGAGCAGGTAGCCCAGCATCATCAGGGCGTGGCCCACCATATGTTTGACGGCAAAGACTCGGCCCTGGACCGCCGGTTGGATTTTGCTCTGCCAGATGGCTTCATTGCTGCTGGTGACCACAGGTATGAAAAACGACCCCAAACAGGCGGCCACCACCCAGGTCAGGGTATCCTGGCCCACGGCAAAGAGCAGGTCGCCGAGGGTAAAGGAGAGGGCCGCGCCTAGCAGCACCCCGTGGATTTTGCGCTTTGGCCCGCCCCAGATGCTCATCAGCAGCGCCCCGGCCACCCCGGCGGCCCCCAGCCCCCCTTGCACATAAGCCACCGTCAACTCATTGCCGCCGGTGCGGGCCAGAATCATGGCCGGTAAAATGGAGAACCAGGTCAGCGCGGCCAGGAAAGACATGCCCACATAAACGATCATCAGCCCCCACAGGCCGGTGTGGGCCAAAATCAGGCGAAAGCCGATTTTCATCTCCTGCCAAAACTGCCGGATTGGGGAGGTCGTTGCCGGGGGGGGACCGGGAGGGAGGCCGGGAATCTGTACCAGCAGTAACGTTGCCGCCGCCACTGCAAACGTGATCAAATCCAGGATTAATATGCCGCCGATACCCACCGCCACCAGCAGCGCCCCCGCCGCAAACGGAGCAATGACCTCCGCTCCGGAGTTAGCCATCGAGCGCAAGCTGTTGCCCCGGGCGTAATGCGCTTTGGGCAACAACTGGGTTGAGGCGGCGGTGTAGGCCGGTGCCTGAAAGGCTTCAAACAGCCCGGCCAACGCCTGGGCCAGATATAGCACCCAGAGTTGCAGGCCGCCGCTCAGATAGAGTGACAGAATGATAATGCTCGTTAGCCCGGCGCCGGTATCGGCCAACAGCATGATTTTGCGCCGATCCAGCCGATCAATCCACACCCCGGCGAAGGGGCTGACCACCACCAGCGGTAGAAACGAGAAGAACCCTAGCAAAGCCACGCTGGTGGCGCTGCCGCTTTGTTGGTAAGCCCAGATCAGCAGGGCAAAACGGGTCATCGCCGTGCCGATGCGGGACACCAATTGTCCAAACCAGATAGTGATAAATGTTTTCATAGTTTTACTCTTTTAATTAACTTTCATAACTAAAGCGATAATTTGAAACTTCGTTTGGTATGTTGGATTTATGTTTTCATCTTATCATCCCCGGTTACCTAAATCCTCAGCCAGAAGTTGGGTTGGGGGTTTGTTTGCGGGGTTGGGGTAATTTTTACGTCCTGAATTGACCGACGTGAAAGCGAATATACATCACCAGCAGAATGGCGCTGGCAACGGTATAGAAGGTGTGCAATATCCAGATTGGGCCAAAGGGCAGATTGATCACGTAAAGCCAGTAGAGCAAATTGCCGATATTGACCATCAAGACATTCAGCCAACTGTAAGAGCGCACATCTTTGGTACGGTATACTTTCCACAGCATGGGCACGTTGCTACCGGCAAAGATGAAGCTGGAAATTGTACCGGCGATGATTGAAAAAAGTTGCAGATCCATTTGATGTCTCCTATTAAAACAACTCTGCAAGGCGGCGGCTGAGAAGACGTTCTTCCCTTTTCGCCCGCCCATTGCCGTCCCGGTGCGGACAGCGAACAAAGATTAGATTGGTTTCAGTATAGAAGGTGATGCAGTTGGCGACCTCTGCCAGAAGCAAGGTTTGCCGGTTGGGTTTTAGGGCAAGGGGGTAAGTGACCAAAGGTTGGGGATGGATCAAACAAAAACGGCACGATAGATATCTATCGCGCCGTTTGGGGATTCAACCAATTAAGGGCCGGGAATTAAACAAGTTCCTCAATTGCACAAATTTAGGAGATTGGAGATGGGGAGATTAAGAGATTATTGGCCCGAATCTCCAAATCTCTAATCTCCAATCTCCCGGTGAAATAGGGAAGTTAATT
>CAZWZZ010000271.1:0-7654 GCA_964638395.1 uncultured Caldilineaceae bacterium | reverse complement strand
ACTAATGCAGGAGGAGTTGATGATAAACCGTTTACTTAATCGCCGACTGGTGGCCCTGATCCTACTGATTGTTCTGGTCACCACAGCCGCTTGTTCCGGCGACGCTGACAATGAAGAGGCCGAAGCTCCGGCCCCCGGCAATCCCCCCGCCGCCGAGGCCGGGGATGAAGAGCTACAGGTCGTCGTCTTCGAGACCCAAGCGCCGACCGCGCCCCCCGTGGCCACCCCGACCGATGATACCGCCGGCGTCGTCGTGGGCAGCGGGGCCAGGAGCGAGAGCGATGACGTGCCCCCGGCCGGTACGCTGACCCCCACCGCCGGGAATGATCCGGCCTCCGGCGGTGCGACCAATCCGGATTTCAGCCGCCCGCCCGATGTCAACCCGCTGACCGGCCTCAAGGTGGATGATCCGGCGGTTCTCGACCGGCGACCGGTTTTGGTGCGGGTCGGCAACGACCCGGCGGCCCGGCCCCAGGTGGGCCTCAATCAGGCCGACATTGTCTATGAAGAAATTGTCGAATGGTGGGTCACTCGCTTCACGGCTATCTATCTGGCCGAAGCGCCGGAGATGGTGGCCCCTATTCGCTCGGCCCGCCTCATCAATCTGCACCTGGCCCCTCAATACCAGGGCGCGTTGGGCAACTCCGGCGGCTCCGATCCGGTGCGCTGGGAGCTATCCCAAACCAGCATCATCAATTTGGATGAATTTTTTGTACCTCAGCCCTATTTCTACCGCGAAAACGAAGGCTGGCAAACCCGCCTGGCGTTCGACGTGACCGAAGCGCGGAACTATCTGGAGGGTGAGGATTTGGAAGCGGATGTCAACCTGCGGGGCTTCATCTTCGAGGATTCGCTCGATTTGAGCCAGTTGCCGGAGAGCGCCGTAGGCACGGCCAATGAGGTCATCATCCCCTACCCCCGCAGCACCAGCCTGGCCCGCTGGGCGTATGATGCCGACAGCGGTAAATATCTGCGTTTCACTGTTGGTTCGCCGATGATGGCCGCCGGTGGCGAACAAATCGCCGCGTCCAACGTCATCATCTATTTTGCCGACCATCAGGAGACGGACATCGTGGAGGACAGCAACGGTGCCACTTCGATTCGGATCAACCTGAACGGGCGGGGCGCGGCCTGGCTGCTGCGAGATGGCAACATCCTCAAAGGGAATTGGGAGACGGACGGCACGGTGACGCCCAACTTCATCTTCGATGACGGCTCGCCGATGCCACTCAAGCCGGGCAACACCTGGGTCCAGGTCGTGCCGCTGGCCTCCGCCATCGACATCGACGGCGTGGAGCAGGACTCGCTCGGTGCTGGCGCGGTCGAGACAGCGGACGACGTGGAAACCGACGCCGCTGAGGATGAGGTGACTGGTGGCACGCCGACCCCGTCACCGACGTTGACGCCTATCGGCGCTCGCCCGGCTACGGCAACGCCAGCCAATTGAGAATTTCTGCACCGACCGGCATAGTCCAGATAGTCGTCATAACTCATCTAACTCATCTTTTGTCGCTGCGGGGCGATGCCTTCAACTTTGGATAATTACACCCGCCGGTGGACCTGGCCGTTCGGCAAAATCATCTCCTCGATGCGGTGCGCCTTTTCCCACTGTTCGGCTTTGATGTCGCTGTTGGTGAAGTTGGCCCGCACAAACAGGGAATTGGTGAAATCGGCATCTTCGAGATAGCCGCCGCTGAAATCGGTATCTTTGAGATAGGCTTCCTTCAACACCGCCCCGACCAGGCTGGCCGTCCGCAGATTGACCCCTTCCAAATCGACCCGGTACAACACCGCCCCGTTGAGTCTGGCCCCCCGTAGATTAGCCTTCAACAGCGAGGCCCCGCTCAAATCGGCCCCTTCCAGGTTGGCCTCCCGTAGATAGGCTTCGGTCAGGGTCGCCTTCCGCAGATTGGCCCCCTGGAGGTTGGCCTGGAACAGATTGACCTTGGTCAGATCGGCCCCGCTGAGGTTGGCCTTGCTCAAATCGGCGGCGTTGAGATCGGCCTCTTGCAGGTCGGCCCCGCTCAGGTTGACGCCGACCAGTTTTTGGGCCGACAGATCGGCCCCCCGGAGACCCCGTTTATCTTTGCTCTCGGCCCAATTGAGGGCTAACTCATACTGCTCCTGACGGGTGTGCTTCGACATCTGGACCTCGGCCACATCCAGTTCGGTCACCTGTTTCTCGATGACCAGATCACGGATGGCCGACTCGTAAGTATAGCCGGGCATCCACTGCCGACAATGTTTGCAGATCAACGCCTTGACCCGAATTTCCTCATCACAAAAGGGGCACCGTTTTAATTCATCAGACAACGCTGGCTACCTCGACCATGAAATTTGTTCATCCAGCCAATCCCGTGAACCGTAGGGATCGACCACTTTAGGTATTTTATAGAGTCCGCCGTCATAAGTAAAGAGCAGCCGCTCCTCCTGACCATCCCGGCTGATGAGGCGCAGGCTCCAGGTTACGCCGTCGTAGGCCACGTAAGCTACCCACTGCCCATCCGGGGACCAGACCGGCAACCCTTCCAGGCCGGGGTCATCTGTCAACTGCCGCAGCTCGCTGCCGTCGGCGTTGACGATGTACAGATCCCAACTGCCGTTCTTCGAGCTGTGATAGACGATTTCATCCGAGACCGGCGACCAGTCGGGGTGGGAAGCCTCCTGATCCTCGACGACCGCACCGAGCATATTGTGGCCGACCTCCCAGGCTTTGGCCGGAATGGCCAGCCCCAGCCGCAGCCCGCAACCGTTGCCGTTCAGGTCGCAGCCGCGATAGACAAAGCGTTCGTTGTCCGGCGCCCAGGAAGGCTGCTGCCCGGCAATCCGCAACTCCTCCTCGCCGGAACCGTCGGTATAAATCGACATCAGGCGGGTGATGCCATCGCCGTTCCGCCCGGTGTCGAACAACAGCCGTTGGCCATTGGGCGACCAGTCGGGGTGAGCGTCTTCCCAGAAACCGCCGGTTCCGGTGAAATTGGTGCCATCGAGGGTGGTGTGGCCGATGAAGCGTTGCGGGTGGGGGTCGGCACAGCCGAAGTAGGGGTTATCCTCATCCTGAAATTCGCCCCAGCCCCGGAAGGCCAGCCGCGTGCCATCCGGCGCGAGGGCCGGTTCGCTGATGTTGTTCAGGGGTAAAATGCGGCGGGTGGCCTGGCACTGGGTCCCGTCTTGTAGACAGGCGGACACGCTGATGACGTTGACCTCGTAGGTGCAGCGGTTGGGGGAATTATTCCAGAAGCTAAAAGCGATTTGCCCAAAGGGTTCATCCGTTGCGGCGGTGGACGCCGGGGCAGAGACCGCTGTGGCCGGTTCCGCCGCCGAGGGTAATGCTGTCGTCGGGGTCGGCGCTGATTGGGCCGCGACCGGCTTCTCGTCCGCCGCCGGAATCCAAATTTTCTGGCCGGGGAAGAGGAGGCTGGGGTCGGCGATGGGGGTGAAGGCGTCATCGCTCGCGGCCTTGTCCGCCGTCGCCTCGACGATGAGCGGGAACAGATTGCCGGTCCCCAGATATTTTTCGGCCAGCCGCCACAAAGTGTCGCTCCGCTGGACGGTGTAGGCTTCGCCGCTCCCATCCGTCTGGGCCTGGGCCGGCGTCCACCGGAGCAGCAGCAAGCCGGCGGTGAGACTGAGCAAAATTAGCAGCAGGGGCAAAGTTAGGCGTTTCATTGGACGAACCTCCGTTGTCGTTTGATTTTTTTCAGTAGACCGCAGCACCCTTCGATACAACCTTGTGCCTCGGTTTACTCAGGATGCGATTGCGCTCTACTGATTTTTGTAGGGCATTTATTTATACGACAAACCGGCTGTTTTCCTTGGCGATTTTCCCAAACCTTGCCCCCGCGCCAATTTTTTGTTAAGCGATGACGATATTCACCAACCGGCCCGGCACATAGATGACCTTGACCGGCGTCTTGCCGTTCAGTTGCTCCTGAATGGCCTCCAGAGCCAACGCCTGAGCTTTGGCCGCCTCGCCGTCGATGTCGGGCGGGATGTCCAGCTTGGCCCGAATCTTGCCGTTGATCTGGATAGCGATTTCGACGGTATCCTCTTTGGCCAGCTCCGGGTCGAACGCTGGCCAGGCTTGCTGGTGAACGCTGTAATCGCCGCCAATCCTTTCCCACAACTCCTCGGCGACGTGGGGGGTGATGGGGGCCAGCAGCAGGATCATCGTCTCGATGGCCTCCTGCCAGGCCGGGCTGCCGACCAGCGGCGTCTCCTGGACATCCTGCAAGACGTTGCGGAAAGACATCAGGGCGGCGATGTAGGTGTTGAAGGCGAACTGCTCCATATTCCGGGCGCAGGCTTCGATAGTCTGGTGGGTTTTGCGCCGCAAGTCGCGCACCTGGGCCTCGCTCGGCTCCCCGTCAACGGCGGGCGTGTCGGTCACCAACTGCCACACATTCTCGATCAGGCCCCGTGGCCCCTTGACACTCTGGCTGCTCCACGGGCCGCCTTTTTGCCAATCGAAGGCGAACATCAGCGTGGCCCGCACCGTATCGCTGCCATACTCAGCCACCAACTCATCCGGGTTGACCACATTGCCCTTGCTCTTCGACATCCGCTGCACATCCAGATGATGCTTCAACTGGTTGACCGTGTTTTCGCCGGGAATATCGGGAATGTCGATGACCGCCTCGGGCGTGATCTCGACGATGGTCGTGGTTTCAGCGTCGCCAACGTGCATAATATTCTCCGTGCGGCGCATAATCTCGCCCTGCACGCCGTCGAAGCTGGCCGGAGCCTGACCGGGGTCGATGACCTGCACCTTGTCGGCAAACAGCTTGTCCCCTTCACGCTGGCCCGAAGCCAAAATGTAATCTCCCTGGCGCTCCTCGCCCAAAATCTGGCCCTGGTTCCGCAGCAGCAGCATCGGCTCTCCCCAAGTCATCACTTCGGGGTCCCGTCCGTGCTGCTTCATCCGCTCCATCGCCCCGTCAAACATACCCAAATCCCGCATCGCTTTGGCAAACCAGCGGGCATACAGCAGGTGCATCGTGGCGTGTTCCGCCCCGCCGGTGTAGACATCGACCGGCAGCCAGTAGGCCGCCTCTTCGGGGTCGAAGGGAGCGGCGTCGTAGTCGGGACTCAGATAGCGATACCAATACCAGGAGGAACACATAAAGGTATCCATCGTGTCCGTCTCCCGGCGGGCCGGGCTGCCGTCCGAGGCCGTGGTTTTCAAAAACGGCTCGTGATAGGTCAGCGGGCTGCGGCCGGTCGGCATAAACTCGACATCCTCCGGCAGGCGCACCGGCAACTCGTCATCCGGCACCGTCTCCATCGTGCCATCCTCTTTGTGGATGATGGGGATGGGCGACCCCCAATACCGCTGGCGGCTAATCAACCAATCCCGCAGGCGATAGTTGATGGCTTCCTCCCCGACCTTGTGTTCCTCCAGCCAGGCAATAGCCGCGTCGATGGAGGGATTTTTGCGCCCCTTTTCCATCGTGACCGGCGTGCCGTCGATGGGACCGCTGTTGATGATCTGGCCGGGACCGATGTAGGCTTCCTCCATCAGGGCCTCGGTCAGCGGCTCGGCCATCCCCTCCGGCTGGATGACGGGGATAATCTCCAGGCCGAATTTGCGGGCGAACTCAAAATCCCGCTCATCGTGGGCGGGCACGGCCATAATCGCCCCGGTTCCGTAGGTACTCAGGACGTAATCGGCGATCCAGATGGGCGCTCTGGCCTGGTTGACCGGGTTGATGGCGTAGCCACCGGTGAAGACGCCGGTCTTCTCGCGGGTCTCGGAGGTACGCTCGATTTCGGTCATCTTGGCCGCCGTGTCGATGTAGGCTTCGACTTCGGCCTGCTTATCCGCCGTGGTGATCTTCTCGACCAACGCATGCTCCGGCGACAACACCATAAAGGTGGCCCCCCACAGCGTATCGGGCCGGGTGGTGTAGATTTCCAGGGGGTCGCCCTGCTCGGTGGTGAAGGTCACCCGCGCCCCCTCGCTGCGACCAATCCAGTTGGTCTCCATGATCTTGATCGGCTCCGGCCAATCAATCTTGCTGAAATCCAGCATCTCATCGGCATAGGCCCGGTAGCGGAAGAACCATTGGGTCATCATCTTCTGCACCACCGGCTGGCCGGTGCGCTCATCCTTGCCGTCGATGACCTGCTCATTGGCCAGCACCGTTTGCAGCGTCGGCGACCAGTTGACCAACGCCTCGCCCCGGTAGGCCAGATCATTTTCGTAAAACTTCTTGAAGAACCACTCGGTCCATTTGTAGTAGCTGGGGTCGCAACTGACCGCCTCCCGCTCCCAATCGAACATCGCCCCCATACTCCGCAACTGCTGCCGCATGCGCTCGATGTTGGCGTAGGTCCATTTGGTCGGGTGGATGTTGCGCTGGATAGCCGCGTTCTCGGCGGGCAGGCCGAAGGCATCAAAGCCCATCGGGAACAGGACGTTGTACCCTTTCATCCGCATGTACCGCGCCCGCGCATCGGAGGGGGCCATCGCAAACCAGTGGCCCATATGCAAATCGCCGCTGGGGTAGGGCAGCATCGTCAAGGCGTAATGTTTGGGCTTGTTCCAGTCTACTTTTGAGCGGTAGATGCCATCCTGCTCCCACCGCGTTTGCCATTTTTCTTCTATCGTTTGAGGATTGTATTTTTCAGTCATAAGGTTGTCTCCAAAGGAATTGTGTGTTTGGGAATAGGAGATTGAGAGATTGGAGATTGGGCGATTAGGTATAAAAACAATCTCCTAATCTCCAATCTCCTGATTGCCCAATCTCTCGTATCAATAAAAAAAGCCGGTCATTCCGACCGGCTCTGTGTGCAAACAACAGATGTGACAGTTAGCCCCCCAGCCGGGGGAGCGGTCGGAAAATCTCACTTGAGTAACTAAGGTCTTCGCCAAGCAGAAAAAGCAGCCCGAGATGAAGGCTCAGTTGGCCGCTTAGAGTAACCGTATTTGGGTTTAATGGCAAAAATGTCGTTGGGTTAATCATGATAAATTCGCTGTCACTGTCTTAAGTTGGGCCTATTATAACATACCTTTGGCGGCGAGTCGAGGGGTAATTTGATGGACATTTGGGCTATCAGCCGACTTTCTGTGACATCCGTCAGTCAGCATCAAAACACACCTCACTTGCCCTTAAGCCCCACCTCTCTTAAAATGGAAAGCCGGAGGGAGTCTGCCCGGTCAACCCCAAAGAGGGGCTAATTTTCAAAGGAGAATAATGATGGAACATTTTGCCCAGGTCAACAATATTCAATTGCACTATTTTGATTACCCCGGCGGCGAACCGCCTCTGGTTCTGCTGCCCGGCTTGACGGCCAACGCTCGCATCTTCGACGGCCTGATCCAGGCCGGCTTAAGTCCCCGGTTTCGCGTGACGGCCCTCGATTTTCGGGGGCGGGGTCTCAGCGACAAACCGGCGACCGGCTACAGTATGGCCGACCACGCCGCCGATGTCATCGGGCTGCTGGATGAACTGGGGCTTGAGCAAGTCGTTCTGTGCGGCCAATCGTTTGGCGGGTTGATCGCCTTCTACATGGCCGCCCAATTTCCGGAGCGGGTCAGTCAACTGGTCATCATTGACTCATCCATCCTCCTCATCACCGAACGCACCCGCCAGATGCTCAAAGCCTCGCTTGACCGCCTCGGCCAAAAGATCCCGTCGCTGGAGGCTTATAT
>CAZWZZ010000270.1:0-7658 GCA_964638395.1 uncultured Caldilineaceae bacterium | reverse complement strand
GACAGGGGCGGTCTTTTCATTTTAGGGGAAAGGGGGGTTTTGGGCAAAAGGAATGGAAGATTGGCAGAGGGAAGGGGGGAAGGCTGGAGGGGTGTGCTGCTATCTTGCCAAACCTAACCGTTTATGTACAATAGAATAAACACCGAGAGGAGACCCAACCACCCATGCCGACCCTCACCCCCCAAGAGTTTGCCATCAAATGGGGCAAAATCCAACGCAAGGAAATGACCACGGCCTACGGCTGGCCGGAGCATCTCAGCGATGACGACATTTTGGAGCGGTTGCTGGCGTTGAATTTGGCGCGGGCGGCCCCATCCGCCAATTAACCCCCGGCCACCAGACCCACACCGACTGCCCCTGCGCGGACCATTGCCAACTGATTCCGGTGGGGGATTGTTTTGTGAGGGTAGGTGTGGTAAAATGAGAGATGATAGGCGGGCCGCGTTCGTCCCGAATTTTATGATGGATAGGTCGGTTATAAAAGATTTGGGGGACGGGTCGGCATAAGCAGATTCGGCGGACGAGTCACCATAAAAATTTGAAAGTGGAAAATGCACAATAATAAAATTACAACTCAAAAGATACCCTATATGACAATGTTACAACAGTATCAACAAACCCTATTAAACCATTTCCCTGATGATATTCAGCAACTCATCCTCTTTGGCTCTCAGGCTCGGGGTGAAGTTCATGAAGAATCAGATATTGATATACTGGTGGTGGTGAGTTGGGATGAGAAATATTTGGGCAATGGTTTCTATGCGGCTCCTTATGACGACCCACGCTGGCAGACAATTATCAATCTTGCCAGCGATCTTTCTTTAGAATATGGGGTGCTTCTTTCACCTAAAGTGATGAGCCAGAAGCGGTTTGAGAGATGGTCACCTTTGGGCAGCCAGGTTAAAAAAGAAGGGGTAACATTGTGGAAGAGAAAAAAGAAACCGTTAAGGGTTGGGTAACTATGGCTGACCAAAAATTAGAAGTGGCCGAAATGTTGTTTGAGGCAGGTTATTTTGATGATGCCATATCACGGGCCTATTATGGTATGTTTTATGCGGCCAAAGCCGCCTTACTTTCCATTGATATTGAGGTCAAAAGCCATGCTGGTGTCGTGAACCAATTTGGTCTCTATTTTGTAAAGACCGGTAAAATAGGTCGAGAATATAACCGTATGCTTTCAACAGCTATGCAAATGCGTGAAACAAGCGACTATAGCCTTCAAGTAACCTCTACCCAAGCCCATGCTGCAAGTATCATTGCGGATCTGAAGCTGTTTATACAGAAAATCAAGGAAGTTTTGAATGAACTAAAATGAAAAAATGAAAAGACCTACGGAAAGGGCGAGATTCTGTAGGTCTTTGTGCGGACCACTGCCAGCCAGCGAGACCCTAAAGGTTTCCGCCACCCACGCCGGGCAAAATCTGCTCCTATCCGGCGCGGGGTTTTGTGATAAAATCGCGCTCTGAAATCTTTAGGGTCTGGGGGTGTTATTTCTACTCCCCACCCGCCAATTCCCCCCCGGCCACCAGACCCACACCGAAAGGAATTATGAATTATGAAGGATGAAGGATGAATTTTTTTTATCTCGTTCCAACGTTCTGCGTTGCGCCTGCGTGCAGCCGGAACGATCCAGCGTTCCGCTACCCGCCCCGTAGTCGCCCGGCTTCACGCGGACAGTGGGACGCCAGATGCCTCCCGTTTGGGGCCTTGACCCCGCCATCCTGCTTGCGACAACGGGCGGCTGTGATACAATGAGAGCAACCGCCGTTACAACTGCCTCTACTTCGGACACGACGCCGTCCGCTCCCGGATATTTGAATGGTTGGGGGCATAGGTGCGGTTCAGAAACGATAGGAGACATCAAAATGTACAAATTCCCAAAACGTCCGTCAACGATCAAATCGCGGATAAAAAGTTACGAACGTGACCTGCGTAAAGAAGCCAAGACGTTTGGGGCTATTGATGATAGCTATGGCAAACGGTATCTGTTGGGGCCACTCTACATGCTCTTGGGTGATAACGCCGGGGCCATCAAATCGTTCGAATGGTTCGACAAAACCTTCCCCGATGATGTGGGCGACCCCGCGCAATATTTATGCTGGACGCTGGCCCTGTATCGGGCCGGTAACCGGGAGGCGGCCACCCGCAAACTGCGCCAGACGATGTTATCCAATCTCTATCTCATCCCCCATTTGTTGGGCATCGAGCAGGCGGAATATGATATGTGGCACGGTTCAAATCTGGAACAAAAAGATTTTGTGGCCTACATCCCCGCCGAACTTTTTGATCTGTGGGATGAAGAAGCCTTGCAGTGGGCCAACGACACCTACCACAGCCCGGCATTGACCCAGGTTCGGGAGCGGTATGTCGAAATTTATCACCAACTCCAATCTGAACCACTCGGCCCCAAACGGTCAGAACTGGTTGATGAAGCCTATGCCCTGCTCGAGGCCGGATCACCCTAATGGGGGTTGCCCGCACCCTTTGTCTCATCGGGGCGATTATTTATCTGACCGCCTGTACCGGTGATTTTCTTGCCAGTCAGGGGCCTCCGCCGCCAACGCCGACGTTTATTGTGGCCGAGTATGCCACCCCAACCGAGCCGCTCCCACAAACAGCCACCTCGCCTATCGAGGCAGTCGCCAGCCCAACGCCGGAAACCCGGCAGACACCCACCCCGACCCGGCAGGCGACGGCGACTCCGGATGTGACGCCGGACCCGGACAGCGAAGCGGATAGCCCGGAACCGGCGACTGAGGCAGCAGCGCCCGCCCCGGCTAGTCCCACCCACACGCCCCCGCCAACCAACATAGCGCCAACGGAAGAAACTGCCCCGCCCACCCCAGCGGTGAATCCCACGCCGACAGCCTTGCGCGGACGCATCGCCTTTCCCGTCGATGACGGCGGCGGTTATTACGATGTGTGGGTCATCGACCTGCCGCCGGAGGCCCCGCCCTTTTTGGTGCAGAAGGGGGCACGCCAACCCAACTTCTCCGGCGATGGCCGGTTGTTGGTTAAAATGCAGGGGAGCGACTTGGGGGAAAGTATTGGGCTGCTCGATGCTAACTATGCCTGGCAGGGGATACTCAATGAGTCGCCGGAGGATTCTTACCCCTTCTGGAGTCCCGATAACACCCGCTATACCTACTCCAATTCAAATCTGGTCAAAGACCCTGACACGGCCCATCTAGCGCCCTATATTTTCACCGCCTGCTCTCTCCAGATTCCCCGTTTTGAGAGTGATATAAAATGTCAGGATACCAGACAGTGGGGCAGCATCGAGGTGGGGGACGCCCCGGTCTGGACCGCGGATGATCGGCTTGTCTTTTTCACCTACAAAGGGGATGACGGTCTCTATTTTGTGGAAAGTGCCTCGGTGTTGCGGGCGGCAGGCGGGCTAGGCCCCAAACAATTGCTAATTCGCAGCAACGGCCGCCCCACCGATACCGCCGGTTCCCAGATTTTCTTTTCGGCGGGCGACATCGATGGCAACTGGGAAGCCTATGCCATCGATCTGGATGGCAGCAATTTGACCAACCTGTCCCAATCGCCCGACTCGCAGGATGGCTTGCCGACTGTGTCGCCCGATGGCAATTGGGTCGCCTTTGTCTCGGATCGGGCTGGCGGGTGGGGCCTCTGGGTCACGCCGCGAACCGGCGGCCCGCCCACCAAAATCGTGGATCTGTCCCAAATCAACAGCAGCCCCAGCCCGTGGGGGACGGCGGATAGAGCCTGGATGATGGAGCGCATCAGTTGGGGACCGACGAGATGATCTGAGGCATCTCCAGAAAATAACGATCCAAATATCAGAACTGCTGCCCCCGCCCCTTCAATTGTCATTCCCCCCCATTTGTGCTAAAATCCTCCGTCTATGGTTGGAGCCTACTTTTCACCTATAGCGCCGGCAGCGGTTTTACTGTTGGGCGCTTTCATTTTGCTGATCGTCATGCCCCGCTTGCCGGAGCGTTGGCTGGCCCGGCGGGGTCTCTACTATTTTATGGCCCCGGTGTTGGTCACGCTGGCTATTTTGGCGACCTTCGGCCTGCGCTTCACGCCCGATGGGGCCAGCGGGGCGGAGTCTCTCACCGCGTGGCGCTTTGCCCCGACCGACCCGGTTTATAGCCTGGCTGTTCAGGCCACCGCCTCAAGCCTGATCTTCATTCTACTGACCCTGCTGCTGACCCTGGTGGCGGCCCTGTTGACCCTGCCCCTGTCCCTGACGCTGGCCGATTTAAAAGCAGGGCAGGTGACGGCTGAGGAGATACAGGATTGGCAACTGTTAGCCGTCTGGCTCCTGGTGGGGGCGGCGGCCTGTTTTCTCTTTGTGTCGGCCACCCCCCTGACGATGGGCACGGCGGTTTTCCTGTTCGATGGGCTGCTGGCCTTCCATTGGATGCAGCGCCGGGGGGATGGCCTGGCCGTGGCGCGTCTGGGCCTGGGCGCGTTAACCGCCGCGACCCTGGCCGCGACCGCCGTCTCGCCGGCGACGCCCCTGACCGGGCTGCTGGTCGGGTTTGCCCTGTGGCTGCGGCTGGGGCTGTACCCCTTCATCGAAGCGGCGGCGCTCCCCGCGCGGGATGATGATACCTGGGCCTATCTGGGCTTCTCCCTGACCGTCGGCAGTTACCTGCTGCTGGCGGCTTCGCAAACGGCGCTCCCGGCCCCGATCATCTGGCTCATCACCCTGACCCTACTCCTCAACGGTCTGTTAACCCTGCTGGCCGAGTCCCGGCGGCGGATGTTGATCCATTTTGTCCTGGTCACCCTGCTGCTGATGCCGGCCGTTTTGCCGTTGGCGCCACCGATCCTGGTCGCTTACAGCCTGGCCACCATCCTGGGGATGACCGCTCTGTGGTTCACCCCCCTCTTGGGTCCTATCAAAAATAACCAACTCATCAAAGCCTGGCCCTACATCCCGGCCCTGGCCGCCACGCTGACCCTGATTGGCTTGCCCTTCACGCTGGGCTGGCTGCCGAGGCTGGCCATCAACCAGGCCGCCTTTCTGACCAACAACATCCTCCTCGTGCTGCTCATCATCCTGGCCGAAATCCTGGCCTTTAGCGGCCTGGCCCGCTATTGGCTGGTGACCTGGCGGGCGGCGGGCGAGCGAAATCAACGGACGGCCCTCGGCTTTGTCGTCACCATTCCATTTTTAATACCCGGCCTGAGCCTTTTTGTGCTATCCACGATGATGATTGATTTGCCGCCCCTTGATCTGACCCAGACAGCCATCCCCCTCCTGCTCACGGTGGTCATCATCGCTGCCGGTGGGGTGACCGGCCTCTATCGGGAAAATTTACTGGAGCGAACCGGGTACAGCGTCGCCGACCTGACCGATTTTGTCCGCCTCCGGTGGCTCATCCCCCCGCTGCAACGGTGGCTCGACGCCGCCGGGAAGTGGGCCTTGCGGGTCAATGTCGTCATCGAAGGCCAAAATTATGTCGGCTGGGCCATCTTTACGGCCATCGTCGGCACCTTGATTATTCTGTTAAGAACGTAACTTTTATGCCAACCTTACCGGAGCTTTTAAACCAACTTAGATTTATCAACCAGGAAAGCGTCCTGCTCGGCCTATTTTTGACGGCGGGCCTGATCCTGGTCATCCGGGATTGGCGGTTTCTGATCCTGGCCCTGCTGGGGCAATACATTCTGGCCGGTCTCATTCTGTCGCGCCTGATCCGGCCCGATATTGCCATCATTCAGGTTCTCATCGGGGCCTTCATCTGTCCCATCCTCTTTCTCTCGGCCCGCCAGGTCTCCACCCCCCTGTCCCCCACCTCCCCCCTGCACGAGCCGCCGCCCCTGCCCAGCCGCTCCTGGATGGTCAACCGCTGGCGTCAGCTTACGGCGGTAGTTATGCCCATCCTGGTCGGGCAGCAACGACAAGCAGACTCAACGCCGCACGGTTTCGTTTTCAGGTTGCTGGTGGCTCTGCTGATGTTTCTGGTGGCCACCACCTTGAGCCGCACCCTCCTGCTGCCGGGCCTCTCCATCGAGATCACGGCGGCGGTTTATTGGCTCATCCTGGCCGGGCTGGCCACCCTGATCTTGACGGAGGAGCCGATGAAGGTGGGGCTGGGCCTGTTCACCACCTTTATCGGCTTCAACCTGTTTTATCTCACCCGGGAAAATAGCCTGCTGGTGATTGGGCTGTGGGGGGCGATCAACCTGCTGCTGGCCCTGGTCATCGGCTATTTGATTATCGCCAAAGGAGCCGGGATGGAGGAGGCGGTATGATTCCGGCTGCCTTGTGGCTCATCGCCCTGCCGATGGGGGCCGCCCCCATTGTCTATCTCTTCCGGCGGGTGGGGGTGGGGGCGCTTGTGGCCGCCGTCGTCGTCCTCTTCTCCGCCTGGCTAACCTTGCGCCTGCCGGCCGGCCTGACGCTCGATGTGTTGGGGCGGACTATCGAACTGGACCCCCTATCCCAGGTGATCCTGGCCCTTCTTTTTATGACCAGCGCCCTGCTCTTCCTCATCTCCTCGACCGCCGTGCCCTTCATCGAGGGCTTTGGTCGCCGCAGCGTCGATGTCAGCGTCCTGAGCGGGGCCGGGCGGACCTTCTACCCGGTCAGTCTGGCCACGTTAGGCTTTCTGGTGGCGGCCAGCCTCTCCCGCCATCTGGGCTTTACGGCCATCTTCATCGAAGCGGCGGCCATCTCGGCCATTTTTATCATTCAGGGCACGCGGCTGGAATCAACGCGGGCGGCCCAACGCTTTCTGGTGCTGATGTCGCTGGCCACGCCCCTGCTGCTGCTCGTGTCGGCCCGCATCGACCTGTACCAGCTCAGTGGCCGAGCGCCCCTGAGCGACAGCATCCAACAAACGGCGATGTTGACCGGCATCGGGTTTGCTATGTGGCTGGCCGTCTTTCCCTTCCACGGCTGGCTGACGGCCACCGCCAACGAAGCCTCGCCGGCCAGTACCGCTTTTATCCTCATCACCTTTCCGACCGTGGCCTTTCTGACGTTGATGCACCTGCTGGTCGATGCGCCGTGGCTGGTCAATGAAACCCCACTGGCCGCCGCGATGATGGCCGCCGGGGTCATCACCGCCTGTATCGGCGGTCTCCTGACCAGTTTTCAACGGGGCTTGAATGGGTTGATGGGGTATACGGCCCTGTATGACCTGGGCTGTACGCTGGCCCTGTTCGGCCTGGGCGGGGCGGCGATGGTCACGACCGTTTTGGTGGCCCTGATCATGCGGGCGTTGGCCCTGACCCTGCTGGCGGCGGGTATCTCGGCTATTCGTCTCCATTTGCCGGGGGAAGGGTTCGCCCACTTGCGGGGGATTGCCGCCCGGCTGCCGCTGGCCACCCTCGGCATCCTCATCGGCGGGCTGACCCTGGCTGGCATGCCCTTGACCCTGGGCTTCCCGATCCGCTGGCAGCTTTTCCAAAACCTGGCCGACATCAATCCCCAATGGCCGATTTTCGTGGCTCTGGCCGGGGTGGGCGTGGCCATCGGCTACCTGCGAGGCTTTTATATGCTCTTGACCGAGGCTGCGGATGAAGCGCCGCAAAAACAGCGACGAGCGCGGTCCCGGTCAACCATCCGCGAACCCCGCCTGCTCATCATTATGATCCTGATCTTGAGCGCCGCCTCAATCGGTTTTGGTCTCTTTCCGGCCTGGCTCATCGAGGCCGTGCAGCGGTGGACG
>CAZWZZ010000269.1:0-7673 GCA_964638395.1 uncultured Caldilineaceae bacterium | reverse complement strand
ATTGAATCGAATCGAAAGGAGGCCATCCAGCATATCGAACAGAGCTATCGGAACGATAGAAGCTGCCATTCGCGTGATCTGTCGATCACGCCGAAATCCTACTTTGGTTCTTTAAACACTCAATTTTTTTATCACAAAAGGAGACACATCTTATGCAAACGCAACGCAAATCATTAATTCTGGGATTGCTGGCCCTGCTGGTGGCGGTCATCGCCGCAGCCTGCACCTCGGCCAATGCTGCCGACGTGGCCGCGCCCACGCAAGAGACGATCAAAATCGGTTTCATCGGCCCGCTGACCGGCGGGGCGGCCTTCATCGGCGAGGAGCAACTCGGTTTTGTGGAAGCGGCGGTCGCTGTTTTCAATGAAGAGACCGGCTTAAATGTCGAAATCGTCGAGGGGGACACCACCCTCGACGCCGATGAGGGCAAAATCGTGGCCGAGCGGCTGGCCGCCGATGCCGACATCTTGGCCGTGGTCGGCCCGGCCGGTAGCCAGGTCTGTGAAGCCACCCAGCCGGTCTTTGTCGAGGCCGACCTGTTGCACATCACCCCCTCCTGCACCCGGCCCGACCTGACCCAAGCCGGCGCTGACACTTTCTTCCGCCCCATCCCGCATGACGAGGTGCAAGGGCCGACCATCGCCCGCTACCTGGCCGAAGAGGTCGGCGCCACCTCGATCTATGTGGTGGATGACCAATCCTCCTACGCCGCCGGGCTGGTGGCCGAACTGGAAGCCAGCCTCGCAGAGCGGGGCGTGACCGACATCGAAATCGCCTCGATCACCCAAGAAGAGACCGACCTCTCCTCATTGGCGACCGGCATCGTCGCCGCCGACCCGGACGCGGTCTTCTTCCCGGCCCAAATCGCCAGCCAGATGGGCAGCCTGGTCGCTCAACTGCGAGCGCAGGGGTACGAAGGGGCCTACTTCCTGGGTGACGGCGGCTTCGACATCAGCTGGGTCGAGGTGGCCGGCGAGGCGGCGGAAGGCGCTTACGTTTCCTTCTTCGCCCCGGACCCCCGCTTCATTCCGCAGGCCGAGCCGTACACCCAGCGGTACACCGCCCAGAATGGGGATGAGTTTGGCGCGTTCGGCGGCCCGGCGGCCCTCTCCGCCCAGATCGTCCTGCAAGCCATCGAGCGTTGCCACGAAGCCGGAACCCTGACCCGCGCCTGCGTCCTGGCAGAAACGACGGCGACCGATATGGATGACAGTCTGCTGGGCATCCCGGTCTCCTTCGGCGCAGGCAACCAGCTCGAGGGGGGTGAATTCTTCATCTTCCAGGTTCAAAACAATGAGTTCGTCCTGGTGAAGTAGTCCACCGTTCTTTGACAGGATTTACAGGGTGCGATGGTAAAAAACCCTGTAAATCCTGTCGATTTGTAGTCGTTTAGGCTAATCACGTCTAGCATCCTGAGTAGCAACCCATAAATCGCCATCGGTTTATACAAATCACAAGGAACAGGAGCCAGCATCCCGAGTAAGCCGTAGCGCAGCGTAGGCTGTATCGAGGGGTGCGGCGGACGGTCAAAACGGTGCGTTCTGAAACAAGAGCAGCGTCCTGAGTAGCGAAGCGTATCGAAGGGCGCGGTTCAGGCGACGAGGCGGCCCCAACCCGCCGCACCCCTCGATACGCGCTCCACTCCGTTCCGCGCTACTCGGGATGCTGTCATCGAATGATACGTAACAGGTTCTAATTACCAATCTAGCTACCTATCACGCTTGCAAACAACCTCATCTTTCAACCACCCCCACCCGGACATGAATGATCCGGGCTACCCCTTCGGCAGCACCGGATCAATCCGGTTTTTCCGCTGAAACCCCATTGATGGGGTGCAGTTGAGTAGCTCGGCGAGTTCATCGCCGAGCGGGGGCCGGTAATCGCAGAGGGTCGGGGCAAAGTGATAGGTAGCTAGATTACCAATTACCAATGACTGTCCTGAGACAGACCGGCTATTTTCAGAGAATCCGAACAGTCTCTACGAGACGACACCGATGATGGAAGTTTCGTAAGACAAACTTAAGTTTGTCCTACAAGGTCTATTTTCAAGAGACAAACTTAAGTTTGTCCTACAAGGTCTATTTTCAAAGAGAGGCACACCAATGGAACAATTTCTGGCCCAACTGCCCCAAACGATTATCAACGGCCTGACCCTGGGCAGCGTCTACGCCCTGATCGCCCTCGGCTACTCGATGGTGTACGGCATCCTGAAGCTGCTCAACTTCGCCCACGGCGACGTGTATATGGTCGGCGCGTTTATCGGCTACGGCGTCTTGGTGGCATTGATCCCGACCGGCAACCCGCTGCTCCCCGTGCCGCTGATCCTGCTGCTGATGATCCTGCTGGCGATGGGCGGCAGCGCCCTCATCGGCGTGGCCGTCGAGCGGTTTGCCTACCGCCCCCTGCGTAACGCACCCCGCATCGCTCCGCTCATCAGCGCCCTGGGCGTCTCATTTTTGCTCCAAAATCTGGTGCAATTGACCGTCAGCGCCCGCCCCTTGAGCTACGGCAGCGGCGTGCTGATCCCGCTCGACTCCGGCCTGACCCTCGGCGGCGTCCATCTCCAAACGGCTCGCTTGCTGGTCATCGGCACCACCCTGATCCTGATGATCGGCCTGACCTATATCGTGCGGGCCACCCGGCTGGGGCGAGCGATGCGGGCCGTGGCCGTCGATAGCGACGCGGCGGCGATGATGGGCGTCGATGTCAACCGGGTCGTTCTGGCGGCCTTTCTGATCGGCTCGGCTCTGGCCGGGGTGGCCGGGGTGTTGAGCGGCGTCGTTTTTCTGTCGATCCGCCACACGATGGGCTTTCTGGCCGGACTGAAAGGCTTCACCGCCTCGGTGGTCGGCGGTATCGGCAATCTGCCGGGCGCGGTCGCCGGGGGGCTGTTGATCGGTATGACCGAAGCCCTGGCCAGCGTCTACCTGTCGGTCACTTTCAAAGACGCCATCGCCTTCCTTATTTTGATTATTGTTTTATTGCTCAAACCCAACGGCCTTCTGGGCCGAGCCACCGTACAAAAGGTGTAACCCTGATGAATATCAATCAAACCATCCGCAAGCAGTTGAACCCGCAGAGCGATCCGCCCCGCCTCGGCGTGGATGAGTGGGTCGCTCAGGTTGACCAACGGCAGCAGCCACGCCATAACCTGTGGGGTTTCATCGCCGCTGCCTGGGCCGCCATCCCGCTGTGGGGGCGCGTCGGGCTGATCGGCCTCATCCTGGCTGCGCTGCCCTTCATCACCGCCACCCCCCTCGCCCTCGACCTGCTGGGCCTGTCCGGCAACGATTTCATCGTCAGGGTTGGGGCCACCTGCCTGGCCTTTAGCATCCTGGCCGTTGGTCTAAATGTCGTCGTTGGCTATGCCGGGCTGCTGGATTTGGGCTACGTCGCCTTTTTCGGCCTGGCCGGGTACGCCTACGCCTATCTCTCCTCCGATTTCGTCGGGGAGGGCATCCATCTACCCTCGCTCATCAGCCTACCGTTGGTTATCGGCTTGACAGCGTTGATCGGTTGGCTGCTCGGCGCGTTGACCCTGCGGCTGCACGGCGACTACCTGGCCATCATCACCCTCGGCTTTGGCCTACTCTTCGTCCAACTGGCCTCGACCCTGACCCGCGTCAACCTCTTCTGGCTAGAGCAGCCCGTCGATTTGACCCGTGGTCCGAACGGCATCAACGGCCTGGATGATATTGCCCTCTTCGGCTACAGCTTCCACTCGACGACCGACTACTATTTCCTCTTTTTGCTCTTGTTAGCCCTGATCCTGATGCTGGTCCACCACCTCAACCAATCCCGCGTGGGGCGGGCCTGGCGAGCGATGCGGGAGGATGAGCTGGCCGCCGAAGCGATGGGCATGCCGACCCGCCGCTTGAAACTGCTGGCCTTTGCCGTCGGCGCGGCGATTGCCGCCCTGGTCGGGGCCGTTTTCGCCGCCTGGCAGGGCAGCGTCAGCCCCAGCCGGTACGATCTGCTGACGTTGATCGATCTGTACGGAATGGTGGTCCTGGGCGGCATCGGTAGTCTGCCGGGGGTGATCCTCGGCGCGTTTATCTTCACCATTCTGCCGGAACTGCTGCGAAACGTGGCTTTGGCTACGATCTTATTCTACGGGGGTGGCTTGTTGGGGTTGATAAGCTGGCTTCGCTCTCCCCGGCGGGTGGTCGCCGTCCTGGGCAGCGTCCTGGTCGTGGGTCTGGGTCTGAAACTGCTGGTCAATCTGCTCTGGCCCGGCTTCGATGCGGGTCTCGACCCGACCGCCGGTTTTTGGCTCAACCAATGGGCGCAGCAATGGTTGGTGATCCCGGCCAATTTCAAAATCGCCGGCAACATCGCCATCGGGCTATCGCTCGTGACGTTGCTGGGGACGGTCTGGGGCCGGCAGCCGTGGCGCTGGCTCTGGCTGGGGCTAACCCTGTATCTGCTGGTGTTCGGCTGGGAAACGCGGCTGGCCGTTGAACCGGCCATCACCCGCATCCTGACTCTGGGAGCGACCTTGATTATCCTGATGATCGTCCGCCCCCAAGGCTTACTGGGCAAGTTGCACGTGAGGATTGTCTAACGATGACGCTACTCAAGATTGAACAACTCAACAAAAGTTTCGGCGGCCTGCAAGTCGTCAATGATCTTTCGTTTGAGGTCAACCGGGGTGAAATCCTGAGCCTGATCGGGCCGAACGGGGCGGGTAAATCGACCGTTCTGAACCTGATTAGCGGCCTGACCCGGCCCGATAGCGGCCAGATCCGTTTTGAGGGACGCGCCATTGTGGGCCTGCCGCCCCACCGGATTACCGGCCTGGGCATCGCCCGCACCTTTCAAACGTTGCGTCTGTTTTTGAATATGAGCCTCATCGACAATGTGATGGCGGCGGCCTATCCCCAGACCCAAACCGGCTGGCTGGACATCATTTTCCGCACCCCCGGCTGGCGGCGGGAGGAGGCCCGTCATCGAGCCGCCGCCGAGGAGACGCTGGCCTTTTTCGGGGAGCGGCTGGTCGGCTATCGCTTCGATCAACCGGCCTACACTCTCTCCTACGCCAACCGCCGCCGCCTGGAAATCGCCCGAGCGATGGCCACCCGGCCCAAACTGCTCCTGCTCGATGAACCGGCGGCGGGGATGAATCCCCACGAAACGCGGGAATTGACCGATCTCATCGGTCGCCTGCGGGCCGAGCGGGGCTACACCATTCTCTTGATCGAACACGATATGGGCGTCGTCGGCAGCATCTCAGACCGGGTCATCGTTCTGGATCACGGCCAACAGATCGCCGCCGGTCGGTATGATGAGGTCGTGGCCAACGAGCGGGTCATCGAAGCCTACTTGGGCCGCAAGCAGGCACATTGGCGTAAGTGATTGGACAATATTGGTCAGGTAGCATCCTGAGTAGGTTGGAGCGTAGCGGAAACCGTATCGAAGGGTGCGGGGTGGCCCAGACTTGCCCCGTTCGCCGCACCCTTCGATACGCGCTCCACTACGTTTCGCGCTACTCAGGATGCTCTCCCTGTTATTTTTGAAGAAGTGCAAGGTAACGAACAGAGGCAAATCAACGTGAAACCAATCGGAAATCCAAAATCAAAAATCCAAAATCGAGCCTCGCCGCTGCTGCGGTTGGCTAACCTAAATACCTACTACGGGGCCATCCACATCTTGCAGGATGTCAGCCTGGAGATCTATCCCGGCGAGCTGGTCTGCCTGTTGGGGGGCAATGCTTGCGGCAAATCGACGACCCTGAAGAGCATCCTGGGTCTCGTCTCCCCGGCCAGCGGCTCGATTGAGTTCGAGGGCCAGGCGATCCGCGACTGGCCGACCCCCGCCCGGATTGCGCGGGGCATGGCCGTCGTTCCCGAAAACCGGCGCATCTTCGGCGATCTCAGCGTTCGGGAGAATCTGTTGATGGGGGCCTATCTGCGCCGGGACCCATTGGAAATCGCCGCCGATCTGGAGCGCGTTTTGGCCCTGTTCCCCAGGCTCAAAGAGCGGCTGGCCCAACCCGGCGGCACCCTCAGCGGCGGCGAGCAGCAGATGTTGGCCATCGCCCGCGCCTTGATGTCCCGCCCTCGCCTGCTGTTGATGGATGAGCCGTCGATGGGCCTGGCTCCGGCTCTGGTCGAAAAGAGCTTCGAGATCATCCAACAGATCAACGACAGGGGGACAACGATCCTGATGGTCGAGCAAAATGCGAATATGGCTTTGGCCATCGCCGACCGGGGCTACGTGCTGCAAACAGGCCGCATCGTTCTGGCCGACCGGGCCGAGCGGCTGCGGGACAACGGGGCGATGCGTCGGGCCTATCTGGGGCAGACGGCTTGACTACCTGAGCGAGAATTACCGTGAAGGGATGTCATTTCGGAGCCGCAGGCGGAGAAATCCCCCCAGACCGCTGTTTGCAACCGACCCTCTGGGTGGATTTCTCGCTCATTCTTCGCTCGAAATGACATTCAAACTACCAACCGCGCAACTTCTAATTCACGATGGTTTCCCGTTTTGGGCACGGTGTTTTGATACACTACATATGATTGAAATTCAGATTATCAGTAGACCGCAACGCACCCTTCGATACGGTCTCGCAGGCTCGACCTACTCAGGATGCTGCGGTCTACTGATAATGAAAATTGGGAGGTTCTCATGCAAAACAAAAACACACCCTTTATCGGCTGGGCGCGGTTCATTTATGGCTTTGTCGCCCTGAACGCCCTGGCCGGGGCTTTTATTTTAGTGCTTTTACCGGGGTACACCGACACGCTCTTTTTCTGGCCGGTCAACCCACCCCTCAATGCCCGGCTGTTTAGCGTTCTCTATCTGGGCGGCGCTGTGGCCGTGTCCTGGGTCGTCTGGCGGAGACAGTGGGAAGCGGCCCGCTATCTGGTCCCGATTTTAGTCACGGCGGGTATCCTCATCACTTGGGTGACGCTGTTGCACCTGGACAAGTTTACGCCGGGTATCCGGCTGGGGTATTGGCTGCTGGTTTATATCGGGGCGCCGCTGCTGGCCATCGGCATTTACATCGCCCAAGAGCGGCGAGGGGCAACCTGGGCGGTAGAGGTTCCCGTTCGACCCGTGACCCGGCGCGTGGCTATAGTGACCGGCTGGATTGTACTGGTCGCCGGAGTCGTCCTCATTGTGTGGCCGACGATGGCCGTGACCCACTGGCCCTGGCAGAACAGCCCCTTGATGGTCCGTATCTTCGCCGCCTGGTTTGGGGCGTTCGGGGCGGGGCTGCTCTGGTTCAAGGTGGAGCAGGATTGGCAGCGGCTGCGCCATCTACCCACGCTGATGATCGCCGCCGCCGGCCTGGATTTGCTGGTGGTCTTCATGCACCCGCAGACCATTACCCCAACGACAATGACGTTCTGGCTCTACTGCGGTCATCTGCTTTTGTTTGCGCTGGTGGGGGGCCTGCTCCATTGGCTACAAGCCCGGCCCTTGATGCACACTGCCCAACCCCTCGGCGAGGCCCGACCCAATCCTTAAATGGTTTCAACACTCATATGCCGATGCTTTTGACAAAATAGAATCGTGGTCGTATAGTAGCCCCACCTCAATTTTTTAGGAGAGACTGATGCAAGTCACCGATAAACCACAACGCAGCGCCCAGGCTACTCACCAGACGGTGGGGGAAGAAGCCATCCTGATTGATACCGACAGCGGAGATTATTACTCTCTCAACGACA
>CAZWZZ010000268.1:0-7682 GCA_964638395.1 uncultured Caldilineaceae bacterium | reverse complement strand
CTTCGACCAGTTGTAGATCATCTCCGAAGATTTTGTAATCAATTACGTCTGCCATGTCATCTCCTTGTCATTGATATCACGTATTGAACTGTACGTTGTGTGGGAAAAAAGTTGCGATAGTTACATCCCATAATAACATCGTGTAACTTACACAAAAGTATAGCCAAGATTTCATTTTTCACAAGATCAATCGAGATCATCCCAAAATGGGACCCCAATTTCCCCAAACCCTGTAATACTTTTGGTCGCTGTGCATTATAATAAGTGATGCTTGATCGAACAGGAATACCAACCCTATGGATAATGATGAACCAACCCTGATAGCTCGCGCCCAGGACGATCCCCGTGCCTTTGGGCCGTTGTATGATCGCTACGTGGAGCGGATTTACGCCCACGCCCCCCGGCGACCATTTCTGGTATGGCGATGAATCGCTCTGGACGGCCCTGCCCCCGGACGGCGTGTGGGATACCCTGCCTCGCAACCCCGGCGGCTACACTCAAAAGCTGCTCTGGTGGCGGGTTGGCTATTCCTGGACCGGAGAGCCGGAGCCGGATTTGCAGGTGACCGCCCACCGCCTGGACGATCCCGCCATCGCTTTTTCCGAGTCGCCGGCCACCAACGCCTTTGCCCCGGACATTCAATCGGCCATGCTGATTGGCGTCGAGTTTCCCACGCCGGGCTGCTGGCAAATCACCGGCCGGTACGCCGACGCCGAGTTGAGTTATGTGGTTCAAATAGAGCCAGGCGAAGCCGCCGCCTTCCGCGCCCCGGCTACCACTGCCTCTTCGCCACCCGACGCCACCCCCACACCCGCCGCGCAGGTAACGCCAACATCGCTGACGCCATCCCCACCGACGGCCATTCCCACCCCGGTCGCCACAACCACGCTGCAACTGGTAGGCCATCTGGGGGGCAGGGTGTCGGCCATCGCTCCCCAGGGTGAGACCCTCTATTCGTTGTTCTGTTTTGACAAGGATATTGAGCAAGATTATACTTTTCAATTATTGTTGATGTCGAAAAGGAGGAGATAGTAGAATGGATAAAAAATTAGCAGAGTATCATTGCTTGATTCAGAAAATACTAAAAAAATACGAAGAAATTCTGAATCGCCGTCCGCCTCCTGATCTGGAAACGGTAGCAATTTTTGATGAAAAAAATGGACATTACCTTCTCCATTCAATGGGGTGGCAAGATAAACGGCGGGTATGGAACACGATTGTTTATGTTCGATTACACGACGGTAAATTTTGGATAGAAGAAGATGGGTTAGAGCAAGGTGTAGCCACCGACCTATTAGAGGCGGGTGTACCGAAAGAGGATATTGTTCTAGCCTTTCATCATCCGAGTATACGTCCCCATACAGAGTTTGCAGTCGCCTAGAATACTAACGTACTGTTGAACTTCTCTGAAAAATTTAACATTTCCTCTGAATATTGAGATGATACCTACGACATTGCGATGTTGTTGCTACTTCGGGAACTGGCTTATGTCGTTCAAGACGTGTGAGAACAGGAGCATCTGATGTCATCAAAGTATTTCAAGCAATTCGCTTTGCCGCTTTTACTAATTGTGATCGCGGCAGGTCTAGTCGCGCTATATTGGGGAACGCTATCAGGTGATAGCAGTGTGGAGTCGGCATCAACGACGGCCACCGCCACCAGTCCACCGCTTACCCCGGCTTCAGAGACCGCTTCCACGCCAACAGCTACGTTGTCCCCAGCCACGGCCACCGCCACGACGGTTCCTTTACCCCAACCCACAAGCACACCCACACCATTGACGCCTGTGCCGCCCGCTCCCTCACCCACGCCCGACGAAATCAGCCGCATCAAAGCGGCCAACGCCAATCAACCGGAAATCGTCGCTCCGCTGTTGACGCCGGATGGCGACTGGGAGGCCAAAACGGTTGTTTACGGCTGTATCGACATCGGCGACAATCAGGTGATGGCCTACGAATTGTTAATCTTGACCGAGCTTGCCTCCGGCGAAGAAGTCGTCGTGGCCGAGCAGCAGTTGAACTGCGGCGGGTTGGGTGCGTCCGGGTTGGCGGCGTTGTTCTGGTCGCCATCGAGCCGCTACCTCTACTACACCGATGCCCGCGACGGCGTGCCCGACGGCTGCGGCTTTTGGCAGCCGACCATCCTGCGTTGGGATCGGACTACCGGCCAAACCGAGCGATTGGGCGGCGGTGTGTCCTCGCCCGACGGGACAATGGTGGCTGTCTGGCTGCCGCAAGAGCGGGCCATCGCCGTGTGGGATGCCGATGGGGACGAACTGGGGCGCGTCCCGGCGGCAGCGGAGGCTTTTCCGGGGCAAATGGCCTGGTCGCCGGATAGCCAGGCGCTCGTTTATCTCCAGGTTTCGTCCTACTGCCCGCCGGCCGGACCGTCTTACATCGTGCGTCTCGATGTGGCGACGTTGGAGCAAACCATCCTCTTGGAGGCAGAGCAGCAAGCCTTCCGGCACGTCACCTGGGACGCGCCCCCCCACCTAACCCTCACTGACGAGAATGAGCAGCGGTGGACATTTGATGTAGACAGCCAAACTTTGGAGGTAGCTATGAACCAGCCCGCCCCGCCGCCAGATGATTTGACCTTCGCCGCGATGGAGACGGTCGTCGCCTTCAACCAGACAGGTGGCATGTCCGGGCCGGGGCCGTTTCTCGAAATTTCGGCGGACCTCTGGCATCCGGCCATCGCCGACTTGCAGCCGTTGCGGGTCTACTGGCATCAAAACAATCTGGCCGTTGTTTTGGAAGAAACTGACGCCACGGAAAGCGGACTGTACATCGGCGTACCCATTTCCTCTTATATGCCCCAAAGCGACGAGACCATCCAGTTGACTCACGAGGCGGATGGCCTGCTGCGGTTTAGCAAGAAACGGTCGGATTGATGAGGGTAACGGTAAAAATAGCCCGCAGTTTACTGGCGGGATGGCTGCTGCTGGCGGCCTGCGCTCCGTTGCCAATGACCGCGCCCCCTCCTCCGCCGAGCATCGTAGGCCGCTGGGAAGTGCAAGGCACGCCCGGCGTACACATCCCCCACTCCTTTTTCTGGTTCACGATGGACTATCTCGAATTTCGGGCTGACGGCACGGTGTTGGCCTTGATGCGCTGGCCACCCGACGGCGGCGAAGAGATTCGGCTGAACAAAACGACCCAATACACCCTGCGCGGCGACAATCAGATCCAATTCGAGGGCAGTTGCCGCCATGAAGACCCCTGCACCGGCGTGTACACCGTGACCCGCACCGCCGACACGCTGCGAATTTTTGATGACAGCGGCGCATTGAATTTGCAGTGGGTGGCTCCCCCCGCTGAGATACCGCCGCCCGCCGTCGAAGGTCCGGCCCCGTCGCCGACGCCGTAACACAACAGCGGATTGACGAAAGGCACGGATTTCGGGGCCAAGCCTGTAGGGGGCAAGTACATCTTGAACCACAACACTACATCGAATTGGGAAAGGAACGAATAAAAAATGGCTAAAATTCGTTATTTTCTCCATTCGTTGTAGTGTCGTGCCCCCCACCGATAGCGGCAGCGCACCCCGACCAGCCAGAAGCCGAGAATGTGCAGCAGTTCGTGCGGAATGAGCAGGTAGCCGCCGAGGTGTTGGAGGCGGGTTGGGGTGGGTTTGTCTTTCATTGAGGTCTCAAATGGTAACTACTCAGACTGGGTAATCCTGGCGAAGGTTACAAATCGCCGTTTTGATGAGGCAGGTTTGGTCCACTAAACTCACTTTTAAATTAAAATACCGCTGAACCTTCGCCAGGGTGGCTAAGTAGTTACTGCGCTACAAAATTAGGTGTTTCCGTAAATCCTGTATGCATCAAGCCCAGATATCGCTGACGGGCAGTGAGAAATCGGCCAACACCTCTGAGCGAATCGCGGCGGCCCCGCTGAAATTTTGGGCCAGCGCGTAGGCTTGACCCCGCAGCACATACACTTCAACGCTCTTGGCCTCTGGGTCGAGAAGCCAATACTCCCGGACGCCTGCCGCTGCATAAACCTGAAACTTGATACGCCGGTCGAGATCAGGATTGCTGGGGGAAAGGACTTCCACGATCAAATCGGGAACCCCCTCGATAAATTTCTCTTTAATAATGTCCAAATTTTCGTTACGAATGAAGAGGAGGTCGGGCTGCACTGGATTCGTCAGGTCAGGCAGATTCAGATCAATAGGGGCAAATAGAACCTGACCAATAGGTTTTTGCTTTAAGTAATCCCATAAATAACCGTAAAGTCGGGCAAGCACTTGTTGGTGCTTAGGGCGAGGAGCGGGACTCATATACAAATTGCCTCCAATCACTTCATAGCGCATACCGTTGTCAGGCAAACGTTCATAATCTTCGTAAGTCCACGCCCCTTGGGGCGGGGGCCAGTAGTCGCTGGTGACAGAAGATTTGATGTGGGGAGATATCGACATTGTGACCATTAGGTTCACTCCTTTCGACCTTGGCTATCCGTGAAATGATTGTAGTAGGTTTTGACTCTGAAATCAAAAAATAACGTAACTACCCGGCCTGAGTAGTTACCTCAAAAGTACAACAACGGATTGATGAAAGGAGCGGATTTCGGGGCCAAGCCATCCGTTCCTGGCTCCGTGCTTCGTCTCACCAATTGTAGAATCCCAACAACCGCATCAGCCACCATATACTCGCCAGTACCAATCCGACAGCCGGTATCAACCACAAACAACCAATTTGGAGCAACCCCGGCTCATCCCCTTTCGGCCCTTCATAGAAGAGTCGCTCCCCCAACTCCGTTCTGGTGACGAGCAGCAACCCAACCAAACCCAAAATGACGTTGATCCAGGCGCAATTCCAGGCCCACGACCAGGGCAAGAGTGCGCCTATGGCTAAATAGGCACTGACAAACCAAAATAGCGCCAGCGCGATTTGCAGTTTAATGCGGTTCAGCATGGCGGTTCTTTTCCTCCTCTCTTCGGCGAATCTCGTTCCAATCCACAATCGGATAAAACATCCAATCCAACGGCGTGCGGCCCGGCCACGTTTGGCGACTCAGAATCAGATAGGCTTTGCGTAAATCGCCGAGGGTGGTGCAGGTGTAAAAACCGGTCAGGTAGGTCAGCCCCAGCCAGAGGGCAAAGCCGAGCCAGCGCCCCTCCCGCAGCAGCGGTTCGGCGGCAAACCCGGCCAGCAGGGCACACAGGAGAAACAGCGGCAGAAAAACAAGGAACGGCAACAGCACGCCGACGAGATGCTGTCGCCGACTCATTGACCCCAGCGGCGTGACCGAGGGCTGCCCCCACCGATACCGGCAGCGCACCCCGACCAGCCAGAAGCCGAGAATGTGCAGCAGTTCGTGGGGAATGAGCAGGTAGCCGCCGAGTTGTTGGAGGCGCGTTGGAGTGGGTGTGTTTTTCATTGATGCCTCAAAAGTACTACAACGGATGGAGAAAATAACGAATTTTAGCCACTTCTCATCCGTTCCTTTCCCCATCCGCTGTAGTGTTGCACACAACATCGCGCCGCCTGAACGGTCACTATTGCTACTGGTACAGACGGCGCTCTTTTATATTTGCCCATTGCCTGGGCGGGAACAGCCGGCGCTCTTACCCATAGTACGCGCCGACCATCCGTAGACAGCCGACATTCTGACCATAGGCGGGCAAGGTAGGGCCAGGCGAAAACCCCTGTTGTTGTTCCTGTTGTTTGGATTGTTCCTGTTGCGGTTGGAAACGCGGAAGTTGTCTGTATTTGTATTGTTCCACGACCCGCCGCGCAGCACGCCCCCGGCGTCCCCACATAACAGGGTGAAACCCTGCTTATGCCTTTTTCAGCCACCCGCCCAGCAGCCTGCCAATTTCGCTGATATGCTCTGTGGCATGCCGGTACTGGTTGGGGGCCGTATATTTCAATTCCAGAGCCAGACGCAGATACGCCCGCAGCAGATTCAGGTGTAAATCCGCCTCTTGCAGATGTGGTTTGGTCTCCGAGCGGTAGACGGCCATCGTCAGAGATTTGTGGACATCAAACAGGGCGTCATCGATCCGTTTGGCCAGCCTGAACCGTTCCTCTTTAGGGAATTTGGCGGTGTGGGCCAGGAGCCAGATCATAAACGCCTCGGTTTTAGCGAAGATGGGCGATTGTTTCGACACTCAGACCGTTAGCTCCCCCAACATTTGACGGCGTAAGCCCCAGGTATCGCCGTGCTGTACGTGCCCAATCCACGCCATCAGGCTGGCCTGAAACTGTTCCTGTTCAACCACTCCCCGCTGACGATAGCGAAATAACGTTTGCAGGTGGCGGCGATACTGGATGCCTTTACTCCGTTTAAGTCGGCGGTGGGTGGGGAAAACAACGAACCCCAAAAAGGTTACACCCTGCCCCACCGGGCGGGGTTGGGCACGGTTTTCGTGAAGGGTCAGTCGGAGAGCCTGTAGAAACGTAATAATTTCGGCACGCCACCGATGCAGGGTCGCTTTGTCGTCGGCAAACAGGAGGAAATCGTCTACATACCGCAGGTAGGCTTTGCAACGCAGGGTGTGCTTCACAAATTGATCCAGTTCATTCAGATAAACATTGGCCCAAAACTGAGAGGTCAAATTGCCGATGGGTAGCCCTCGCGGACGCCCTGCGGCAAACAAATCGTCGCCGGGAAACCAGCGCATCTCGTATTCATCCCGGAGGACGCCCTGCCCACTGTCGATAATCTGCTCACACAGAGCCAGCGTGGGCGGGCAGGCCAGGGTGCGCCCCAAGATGCGTTTGAGGATGGCGTGGTCAATGGCCGGGAAAAATTGCTGCACATCACATTGTAATACGTACTGGTAACGGCGCAAATAGTGGGTGCAGCGATCTAAGGCGGCGTGCGTACCCTTGCCCCGGCGGTTGGCGTAACTGTCGTAGATGAATTTGCGCTCGTAAATTGGCTCGATGATGTTGCACAGAGCGTGATGAACGACCCGATCCCGAAAAGGAGCCGCCGAGATGAGCCGTCGTTTTGGTTCGTGAACGACAAAATGAGCGTAGTCACCCGGTTGATACGCTTGCGCGGTCAACTCGCGGTATAAGGAGAGCAACTCCACATCCAAATTTTGCTCAAAGCGGGCCGTCGAAATTTTATATCGCTTATTTTTGCGGGCCTTACGCCAGGCCGCGTACAGATTATTGAAGTCGATGATGTGAGAATATAGCTGCTTATAGCTCTTGATAATATCCCCCAATTTTAAAAAATTCGACCCGCTTCGCGGGTACAGCAGAAGCTCGCTTCGCTCGCCATCAGAAATACAGAACTTCAGCATTCAGCATAACAGAACTATGAAGAGAGGGCCAGGCGAAAACCCCTGAATTAGTCCCCGTTGCTAGGATCGTCCCCGTGGCGGGAGGAAACGCGGAAGAGGTCTGAAATCGGATTGAGCCACGACCCGCCGCGCAGCACGCGAACATTTGTTCCGTCTAACGAATTACTGCCGCTTTCGTATTCCGTCACACACCACTCCCACACATTCCCGGCCAGATCCACCACCCCAAACGGGCTGTCCCCTTTGCCTTCGTAGGCCGTCACCGGGGTTGTCGAGTTGCTATCACACGGCTTGACCGAATTGTTACACTTCTGACAGTCCCACTCGTTGCCCCACGGGTATTCCCAGCCTTTATCTCCTTGAGCGGCATATTGCCACTGCTGCTCGGTCGGCAGCATAATTTTTTGCCCCGTTTT
>CAZWZZ010000267.1:4241-7713 GCA_964638395.1 uncultured Caldilineaceae bacterium | reverse complement strand
CTGCTCGGTGCAGGTGAGAACTTTCCACTTTGGTAGGGGGCATGTATAATTCTTTTATCTTCATCACCTCAAGGAGGATTATGAACACCGAATGGAATGATGCGACGAAACGACTGGTCGCAGTGGGGCTGGTTATTTTTGGCCTGTTTGTTATTTATATCAGCCGCTCCGTTTTGGCCCTCATCCTGGTGGCGGCGCTCATCGCTTTTCTGTTGATGCCTTTTGTGGCGTTTTTACACCGGCGACTCAAACTACCCCGAGTGGCAGCGGTGTTGCTGGCCCACATCTTGCTGATTATCGTTATTCTTCTTTCCCCGTTGATCCTGCTGCCCCCGGTGATTAGCGGCTTCGGGGAGTTGGCCGAGGTCGAGTATCAGACCCTTTTCGATGATGGGCTACAGTGGGTGACCGAGTCTTTGCGAAGCCTCAGTCAATTTGATATGCAAATTCTGGGCATCCCCCTCGATTTTTCGCCGGTGACCGATCCGGCCCTCCGACTTTTGGAGGAGCAGGACTCCTCCTTTTTGCAACTGCCCTCCTTTGAAACCATTATGAATTCGGTGCAGGCGGCGCTGACCGTGACCGTGGGCGTGGCCGCTAATCTGGCCGGTTCGGTGTTTTCGGCAGTTTTGGCGGTCGTGTTGACCTTCTTCTTTTCTGTGTACATCAGCCTGGATGCCCACAAAATTCGAGAGAACGTGATCGGTCTTGTGCCCCCATCCTACCGGCCTGAAATTTCGATTCTCATCAGACGCCTGACTAAAATCTGGCGGGCCTACTTTCGGGGGCAGCTTCAGTTGATGTTCATCATTGGTATCGTCACCTGGATTGTCGGCTTGATGATCGGCCTGCCCAACGCCTTTACCCTGGCCGTAGTAGCCGGGCTGCTGGAACTGATCCCTAATCTCGGCCCGATTCTGGCAGCGATTCCGGCCATTTTGCTGGCCCTTATTCAGGGATCGAACTTTCTGCCGGTCAGCAACCTCATTTTTGCCCTGATCGTGATCGGGGCCTATGCCCTCATCCAACAGATCGAGAATAATTTGATCGTGCCCCGCATCCTGGGCGAAGCGGTGGAACTGCCGGCGTTGGTGGTGATGGCCGGGGTGATCGTTGGGGCCAGCGTCGGCGGCATTTTAGGGGCGCTCCTGGCCGCGCCGACCATCGCGTCCCTCAAGGAAATCATCAGTTATCTCTATGCCAAACTGCTTAGTGAAGAGCCTTTTCCTCCCCAGCCGGACACCCCGGAACCGGTTGGACCGTCCTGGTTGGATCAGGCCAAGGGCTTGCTCGCCAGGTTGAGTGCGGCCAGGGCCAAACCTACGGCCGCCGAGAGTGAGCAAGTTCAAGCCGAGACCTCTCAGGAGCAATCGTCGTCAGGATGAGGCAACCATATGACAACACACCCTCAAATATCCCGGGCTACCGCATACTCAGCCAGGCTGTGCATGGCCTGGCGGTAGGGGCTGTCGGGCAAATCCTCCAGATTGGCCTGGGCCTGGCGGGTGAAGCGGCGGGCTTCGGCCATAGCCGCCTCAACCGCCCCGGAGTCTCGAATGGCCTCGACCAGGGGCAGCATCTCCGCATCATCGACCCGCTCCCGGCGGAGGGCCTTCAGCACCGTGGGGTGGTTCGGCTGCTGCTCATCAAAGAGCATCACCGGCAGGGTGGCGATGCCGAGGCGTAAATCGTTGGCCACCGGCTTGCCGATGAGGTCTTCCTCCCCCCGGAAATCGAGAACATCATCGACGATCTGGAAGGCCATGCCCAGATGGTAGCCATAATCGTGGAGGGCCTGGATTTCAGCTTCGGACGCGCCACACAGAATACCGCCGGTTTGCGTGCCGGCGGCGAAGAGGGAGGCGGTTTTGGCATAGATGCGCTGGTTGTACTCCTCGCGGCTGGGAACGTTGCCCTGGCCGTCGTGGAACAGTTGTTGCAACTCGCCGCCGACGATGGTCATCAATGTTTGGGAGAAAATCGTAACGATACGCACGCTTTCCGTCTCGGCGGCCAGCCCGGCCGAGCGGGCAAAGAGATAGTCGCCGGTCAAAATGGTCGCCCCCGGCGACCAACTGGCGTTGAGCGTCGGCAGCCCGCGCCGGAAGAGGGAGTTGTCGATCAGATCATCGTGGACCAACGTGGCCGTGTGGAGCAACTCGACCGCGGCGGCCAGGGCATAAGATTTCTCCTGATCGACGGGATACAGGTTAGCTGCCATCAGGGTCAAAGTCGGGCGCAGCCGTTTCCCGCCGGCCTCCATCAAATAGTCGATGACTGCCTGCAAATCTTGATACCGCTCGGCCACGCCGGAGCGCATCTTTTCTTCTACCTTTTTAATATCTTCGGCCACCAGGCCGAGCAGGTTGTTAATTTGGATCATTGCTTCCCTCGTGATGACTGCAAGTTAAAGGCTGGAAGTTATCTGCTCAAAAAATAGAGAGCGTAGGACAAACTTACGTTTGTCTTACAGTGACCCCAAATTGTTGAAAAGACTCACTGGCAGCCTGAATAAATTTTTTGTATTTTCGGTCAATTGCCGACTCATCTCCGCCAAAGGTATCTGGTGCAGCGCGGCTATCTTTTCGGCGACCAGCCTGACCCGGGCCGGTTCGTTGCGCTTACCCCGGAAAGGGTGGGGGGTCAGGAAGGGGGCATCAGTCTCAACCAGCAACCGCTCGCGGGGCGTGTTGGTTACGATGTCCGGCAAACCTCGTGCGTTCTTGAAGGTGACCGGCCCGCTGATGCCGATGTAAAAGCCCAGCGCGAGGGCTTCATCGGCCATTGATTGGTCGCCGGAGAAGGAGTGTAGCACCAACCCCGGATGGACCTGTCCCGCCCCCCACTGTCGCAAAATGGCCATCGTATCGGCCCCCGACTCTCGCTGATGGATAATAACGGGTTTGTCGATCTCTTTGGCTAAGGCCAATTGCTGCTCGAAAACTCGGCGCTGTACCGGGCGGGGTGCTTTATCCCAGTAATAATCCAACCCGATTTCGCCGATGGCGACCACTTTGGGATGGCGGGCTACGGCCCGTAATTGGGCGATGCTCTCTTCATTAAAAGTGGCGGCGTCATTCGGATGGACGCCGACCGCCGCGTACAGGGGCGAAATTTCTTCGGCCAGGGCCACAATCTGGCGGCTATCGGCCAGGGTGGTGGCCGGGTTGATGAAAGCCACAACGCCGGCTGCAGCGGCCCGCTCTAAAATTTGGGGTCGATCCTCGGCAAACGCATCAAAATTCAAATGACAGTGAGAGTCAATCAACATCTGGTGTCCTATTACTAAACTTTCAAAATTTACTGAAAGTATAATAATAATACCTTGAATGGCTATTTTGTCAATTATTTATGCTGATTTTCACAAAGGCCAAAAAAGTATACTCAGGGCCTATGGGTAGAGCAAATCATCTCCGTACATACCCGAATTTTTGAATTTATTCGACTCTTTCCCGGCTATAATCTATAATCA
>CAZWZZ010000267.1:0-4141 GCA_964638395.1 uncultured Caldilineaceae bacterium | reverse complement strand
ATTCAGCGTCTATTCTCATATGCGTACCGAAACCGAAACATTTATCATCAACCCCTACATCGCCGGGGCACCGATTAAAAATCCAACGATGTTTTTTGGCCGTGACGATGTCTATGCCTGGCTGCGCCAACATCTGCGGGGCCGATACCAGGATAACGTTATTGTTCTGTACGGGGAGCGCCGCAGCGGTAAAACCTCCGTCCTGTACCAGATGGCCGAGCAGTTGGGGGATGCCACCTATGTGCCGGTCCTGCTCGATTTGCAGGGCATGGCGATGGAGGGACTGGACGGCTTTCTGTGGGAAATTGCCCGTAAAATCGTGCTGTCCCTGCGTGGTGTCGAAGGTGTGCCGTTGTTGGACCGCCCCTCGCGGCGTGATTTCGAGGAGAACGCTCGTCACGAATTTGAGGAAGTTTTTTTGCCGCCGATTGTAGCCGTTTTGGGGGAGCGGCGGCTGCTGTTGATGTTTGATGAAACGAACCGCCTGGAGGAAAAACTGGAGGCGGGCAATCTACCGCCCGAAGCGATTGGCTATCTTCGCTCCTTAATTCAACACGCCAGCCATATCAACTTTATTTTTTCGATTGGCAACCGGGTCGAAGAGGCCCGTCAAAAAACGTCGGAGCTGTTCAACCTGGCCGTCTATCGTAAGATCAGTTTTCTCGATCAAGATTTTGCCGAAGATCTCATCACCAAACCGGTGGCCAAGCATTACAGCTACACCCGCCCGGCGATTGACAAAATCCTGCGGTTGACGTCGGGCCACCCTTATTACACCCAACTCCTGTGCCACAACCTGTTTGCCCGCTGGTCTGAGCATAAACCACCCCAGTTGGATGTGGCCGATGTCGAGGCCGTGTTGCCGGATATTATCGAGCAGGCCACGCCCAATCTGCAATTTGCATGGGACGACTCGACGCCGGTTGAAAAAGCTATTCTGGCGGCGATGGCCGCTACGATGCCCCGATATCGAGCCGGGCTGTTACGGCGTAATCTGGAAAAGTCATTGAACAAGGCGAATTTGTATCCTCCCCGCCGAGATGTGACGACCGGCTTGAAGCGTCTCTTTGAACGGGACATCATCAACAATCAAGAACCGTATGAATTTCGCGTCGAGATTTTGCGCCGCTGGTTAACTGAGTTCAAACATTTGGAATGGGTCCACGAGGAGATCGAAGCGACGGCGGCTGACTGGGAGGCGAAAGAGCAAAAACGACGACGAGAGGCCCCAACCACCATCGAACAGGCCCAGCGTTGGCTGTTGCCGGCCCTGGCCGGTATTTTGATCGGGGCCTTGTTGGCCCTGCTAATCGTCTGGAACAATCCCCCGGCTGCCTCCATCGCCGCGCCGGAGGCCCTCTCGACCCAGGTCAAACTGGCCACCGAAGTGGCCGTGGCCCGCACCCGCGAAGCGGCGGCCCGGAGCCAGGGGGACAGCGCCCAGGTGCAGGCCGCCCGGGTGCAACTGGCCACCTCTGAAGCCGAGGCGGCCACCCTGCAAGCCCAATTGGATGAAACCGCCCGCCAAAATCAGGCGACCGTCAGCGCCGCCGAAACCCAACAAGCCCAGGTAGCCGAGGCGTTGGCCCCGACCCAAACAGCCATCGCCGAGCTACAAGCGGCGGCCACGAGCCAGGCGGAAGTGGCCGCGCTGGTCAACAATACCCCCACCGCGACGGCCACGCCTCAACCGACCGAAACGCCGCCCCCGCCGCCCACGGCGACCTTTCTGCCGACCGAAACGCCCCGGCCCACGGTCACACCGACGCTCCGACCAACAGGCCGGTTGGCGATTCCGGTAGATAATGGCGTGGGGGGGTACGATGTCCACATCTATTCCCTGCCCGATGGCGCTCTCATCAAGAGAATTGTCAATGCCCGGCAGCCCAACTTCGACAAAGAGAGTGGGCGGCTGGCCGTCCGCGCCCGGCGGGGTGATAACGAAACCATCTGGGTTTACGATGCCGACGGGGAAAATGGTCAATTAGCCAACCGGGTTCCCTCGGCCAACAGCCGGCCCTTTTGGGGACCCACCGGCCTTGTCTACGAAAATCAATCGACGCCGAAAGATGGAATTACGGTCTGGCGAATATTTGTTCAGGAGGGCCCGTTCCAGAACACGGCCCGTGATGTGAGTATGTTAGCCGGGGATATTTTCGATGCCGACCAGCCGCTTTATCCTCTCTGGACGGATAGAGACGACATCATCTTTTCGGCCTGTAATTATTGGGATAGTAGAGAGCGGGGCGCTCGCTGTGGGGTGTGGCGTACCCCCGCCCTGGCCACGGTCGATGACAGAGGCTTTACGTTACCCACTAATTTGACCTCGCACGAAGAAATTCCGACCGATGTTTATGAGGATCGTCTATTGGTGATGGCCCAACGGGGCACAAACTGGGAACTGTATCGCACCTCGATCACCGGGGAAGCGTTGGGCAATCTATCGAACCATCCGGCCAATGACGGCTTGGGCACGTTTTCCCCTGATGGCTGGTGGGTGGCGTTTGTTTCCAATCGGGGTGGCGATTGGGGCGTGTGGGTGGTGCCGAGTGGTGGGGGCGAGCCGCGTCGCCTGCCCATCGACGGTTTGGATTTTGCGACCGGAGACCGAAACTGGACGACCGAGCGTATCTCTTGGGGACCGTAAGGAAGGAGATAATCTATGAGTATCAACCCATTTAACTACGGTAGGCCGATTGATGATGCCGAACGCTTTATCGGACGCCGCCGTGAAATAGAGCAAGTTTACAGCCGTCTGCTTTCGGCGTGTGAGTCAACCTCCATTGTCGGTGAAAGCCGGATTGGCAAAACTTCGCTGCTGAAGGCGTTGGCCCACCCTAAAACTCAGGCGGTGTTTGGGGTGAACCCGGAGTTGTACGTTTTTATCTACCAGGATTTTCAATTCCTCGATGCCAACACCACCCCAACCCGTTTTTGGCAGCGCGTTCTGCGTTTCTGCCGTCGTGCCATGAAAGCGCATGATGAGGTGGTCGATGAGATCAACTTTGCCCTGAAAGCGGAGACGATTGATAATTACACGCTCGATGATATTTTTATGCTCATTGGTGAAGCGGACCTCCGGGTTGTGCTGCTGTTGGACGAGTTCGAGAATGTGACCCGCAATCCCCAATTCGATGGCGACTTTTTTAGCGGTTTGCGTGCCCTGGCCATTCACCACAATCTGGCCCTGATTACCTCCAGCCGCCAAGATTTGGTCGAGTTGACCCATTCTGAGGAAATCCGCTCTTCGCCCTTCTTCAACATTTTCGCCACGATCAATCTGCGCTCTTTCTCCGAAACGGAAGCGACGGAATTGATCGACCGGTATCTACGGGATAGTGAGACCCGCTTTCTGTTGAGCGAATTGAATATCATCTTTGCCGTGGCCGGGTATCATCCCTACTTACTCCAACTGGCCTGCCACCATCTCTTTGCCGCCCACCAAACGCAGGCGGATGATGTGGCCCGTCGTCGCTATTTGGTGGAGCAGACTCGCAGCGAAGCCGCCCCCATCTTCCAAAATTATTGGCACGACTCAACCAAATCTCAAAAAATCCTGCTGACGGTGATGACCATGCGAGAGTTGGAGAAAGAAAGTCGGAATGACACGGTCGAAGCGTTGGAGCGATTTTATCCCCGGGCCGCCCAGGTTGTTCCCGAACTGGAACGACGGGCGCTGGTCATTAAAAACTCGGAGAATGATGGGTACCATCTTTTTTCTGACGAATTGCGGGAATGGATCGCCGATGAAATCGTCGGGGCCACCGATGATCTGCGGGCCTGGCGCGATTGGCAAAAGGATGAGACGCTGGTCGGGGTCTTGCCTACGAATTTGCAGGATATGCTGGCCGATGTCGTCCGGGGACTAAACCCGGATTATCGTGATCTTTTCACCAACTTTTTGCTCGATCCGGCTAAAGCCCTGCCGGCTATCGACCTGGTCAATACGTTTGTCAAGCGCTACGAGCATTACCGAGAGAGCCGGCCTCAACGGGACCCGGCGGTGGCGATGGCCAATGAAAAAGCCCCGGTCGGCGATACGCCGAAAGGACTTTTTGCCAGGGTCAGCCGGCAATTGTCTGATCGGGAAAAAGGGATCGCCCCTAATCCGGGCGGGGTCTTTGCCGCCGCAGCCGGGGGC
>CAZWZZ010000266.1:0-7721 GCA_964638395.1 uncultured Caldilineaceae bacterium | reverse complement strand
GCCACGACGGTCGCCTGGAAACCCACGAAGTCTACAGCCTCGATCTGAGCCAGACGGACCTGGTCGTGCTGAGCGCCTGCGAAACCCAGGTGGATGATCTGATGAAGCAGACCGAACTGGCCGTCTCGGTCGGGGATGAGATTGTCGGCCTGACGCGGGCCTTTATGTTCGCCGGAACGCCGACGGTCATCGCCACGCTGTGGCAGGTGGAGGATCGCTCAAGCGGGCTGCTGATGGAGCGCTTTCACCACAATCTGCAAGCGGGGCTGGGCAAAGCCGAGGCCCTGCGCCAGGCCCAACTTTCCCTGCTCGAAGAGGAGCGGTACGCCGCGCCTTACTACTGGTCGGCCTTTGTGCTATCGGGGGATGGTGGCGACGCGGGGATGCAAGAGAGCGGCCCTTCGACAAGCTCAGGGTTCGGGGCCGGGGGGCTTTGGCTGGTTGTGGGGGTCATTTTGGTGGTTGTTGTGGCCGGGGGAGTGTGGTGGCGGCGACAGGTGACGATTGAGAAATAGGGAGAACGGATTATCTGATCGTTCTGAACTTACCAAATAACCTGAATATCATACTGTCCAATTTGTGGATCAATAGTTAGCAGGGGCAGGTTCTCCAATTGACTTTGGGCAATTAACAAACGATCAAACGGATCTCGGTGCAGTAACGGCAACCTGTAGACGTGCAACGTGTGCTTGAGTTCAACAGGCAAAGGGTCGATGGCGTTGGCTGATAATTGATCCGGGACAAATTGTTCCAAATCCGAAGGCAACTTCAATTTGTCGATTTGCGCTTTGATCGCCAGTTCTAATCCACTGACCGCACTAAAGAATAGGTCGTTATTAGCATCACCAATGATGGTTCGCGCCTGGGCTGATAACTGACTGTCGTTGTTAATCCACCACAAAAATGTGTGAGTATCTAACAAGACGCGCATGAGCTAAGATTTTCCCTCAAAGGCATCGAGTAACTCATCCGGCAAAGGCGCATTAAAATCGGGCGCAATCCAAATCTGGCCTTGAGCGCTGCCCGGTTTGCGCTGTTTAGGTTTTCGGGTAAAAGGGACTAACCGGGCGACAGGCTGACCAGACTCGGCTATGACAATTTCTTCACCCCGTCTCACCCGCCGGAGAAGTTGGGAAAAATCAGCTTCTATCTCTTGAATCGTTACCGTCGTTGTCATTTGAATACCTATTTTTAACATCAATAGAGTCAAGTGATGTCATTTTAATCCAGGCTATCGAGGAAGTCAATAGGGTGTCATAAAGTGAAATCCTCCCCTTCATTCAGCAAACCTTCACCATCTGCCCAGTGATTTTTGGGCCGGTATGCCCTAAACTACGATCATCAGCGTCACGAAAGGAGACACGATGATGATCGGAACTATCAAACAAAAAATTCAACCTGCTGTGATCTGGCCGGTGGTGGGGATCACCGGCCTGCTAGTGTTAGCGTTGAGTGGACTGCCGGGGCTGGGGCTACTGCTGCTGATCGGCCTCAGCCTGGCCTTGCAGGGTCGGCAGACGACTTTGTCTAAACCATTACAAGCCAACGAGGCCGGTCTCAAGGCGCTGGCCGAAGGGCGCTACGGCGAGGCGCTGGATCATTTTCAGCAAGCCCTGGCCCTGGCCGCAGATGGCTCGGCTGATCCGCTGCTGACCGGCACGCTCCTGCATAACAGTGCCCTCGTCTACCAGGCTCAGGGACGATGGGCCGAGGCGATTGCCGTCCACCGCCGGGCGTTGGCCCACTTACAGGGCGTGGACGGGGGGCAGGAAATTGTTGCCGACATCCTGAATCGGTTGGGCTTGATCTACTGGGAGCAAGGCCATCTCGACGAGGCGGTGGTGAACTATCGCCAGGCGCTCGCTGCGTATCGGGGCGGCGTCAATCTGCGGGGCGAGGCGGTTGTGCTGCTGAACCTCGGCCTGGCCTATGCCGGGCAGGATCAGCCGGACGAAGCCCTGGCCGCCTTGCGGCAGTCGCTCCGGCTGCATCGCCAGCTCAAGGATCGGCCCCGGATCGGCCAAATTTTGTACTATCTGGGGCTGGTTTACCACGGAACCGGGGCCTATGACGAGGCTGTGACCCACCTGCGCCTGGCCCTGGACAGCTTTCGGGCGCTGGCCGACCCGGCGCAGGAGGCCGAAACGCTGCTCCGGCTGGGCATCCTCTATGAAGCGGCTGACCGTGACCCCGAAGCCCTGCACGCTTTCCATCAAGCTCTGTCGCTGAGCCAGACTGAGGGGAACGACGCCGGGATAGCCCTGGCCAGCTACCGCCTGGGGCAACTGTATGCCGGGCGGGAACAGTGGCCCGAAGCGGAGACCCACTATCGTCGCGCCCTGCGCCTGGTGCGCCGGCCGGACAGCCGGAACCTGGTCGCCGAAAGCGCCATCCTGCACGGGCTGGGCCGCCTCGCCGCCGGACAGCGCCGTTTGCAGCAGGCGTTGGTCTGCTTCGAGCAAGCCCTGGCCTGCTGGCACGAGGCGGATAATGGCGACCCCACGTTGTTAACCACGCTGTTGTACGACCTGGGTTGCAGCTACGAAATCCTGCGGCGGCGGGGCGAGGCCCTGGCTGCCTACCAACAGGCGCAAGAGGTGGCCGAGCTGACCGGCGATGATGAGATGCTGGCCGTCATCCGGCAGGATTTGGTGCCGTATCGGAATTAGTGGGGGGAAGGGTGGAAGATTTGGAAGATTGGAAGGGTGGAAGCACGGAAGATTGGATGGATGGATGGATGGATGGATGGATGGATGGATGGAAGATTGGAAGGCTCAGTAGATTCAAATTTGATGCTCGGAGGAGGTTTGTCACCTCCGACACCGGTTGCAAACCGACTCGGAGCATTTGATTGCGGTCTACTGATCCTGCGTTACTGGTTAAATGTCTTCCCACGCTTCGCGGCTGATACCGGCCTGGCGCAATATGCGAGCCAGTAAGTCTCGACCAATATCGCCTTGATGGGGATTAGGAATAGCCAACCTGACCTCATCTTTAACCATATATTGATGTCTACTACCGGCATACGGCCCTTCGAAGTCTAACTTCTTCAAGCTCCGAATTAATTTTTTGCGCTTGATAGGGCCAAAGGGAGGCATCAGGCGGCCTCTTTGACTACGGTCAGGTCGATCCCCTCCACAACCGGCAATGTATGGTTCAGCCGTAAGCCCAGAATGAGCCAGCCTTCGAGAACCTCTTGTAGAAGCTCGCGGCAGGCTTCCAACGTCTCTGCATTGGCATAGACGCCCTGAAAACCGGGGATTTCTCCATAAAATGTGCCATCGCTCAAGATTTCATACGTCGCCCGCCCCATCGCGGCCCGAATATATTCAGTCAACATAACCATCTCCTGCTCTAGGTCCGATTGTATGACGATACTTTATCACAATTTCACAGCCGTGACAATCAGGGGCGCTACCGAGGCATTTACTGGGCAATCCTCCAACCAACCAGTCAGCCTTCCATTCTTCCAATCTTCCATCCTAGCCACATATCACTTTGCCCCGACCCCTTGCGATCACCGGCCCCCGCTCGGCGATGAACTCGCCGAGCTACCCAACAGCACCGGATGAATCCGGTTTTTTGGCGAAACCCCATTAATGGGGTGCTGTTTGATAGCCCGGATCATTGATGTCCGGGCGGGGGTGGTCAAAAAATGAGGTCGTTTGCAAAAGTGATATGTAGCTAGTCTTCCATACTTCCAACCTTCCACTAATTCAGTAACAGTTCATTGACTCTTTAACCCTTCCTCCATTATAATTGAGCCAAAAAATTCAGAGATATAAATTCACCTTCCTGGAAGCTCCAAATAGCCCGATTTCCACCCAAATTCTCCAAAAGCAGGTCAATATCGGCCTAAAATAGACGGGTAGCTTCCAGGAAGGTAGCCAGGGGAGAGAGCAACCAATGCCGGAACTACTGACCAGGAAATCGTTAGAACGTTACCAAATCGTTAAACCGCTGGGGGGCGGCGGGATGGGGCTGGTGTATCAGGGGTATGACCCCAACCTGAAGCGCACCGTCGCCATCAAGGTCATGCACAGCCACATGGCCCACCAGCCCCAGATGCAGGAGCGTTTTTTGCAGGAGGCGCGGGCGGCGGCCCAGCTTGACCATCCCGGCATCGTCCGCGTCTTCGATTTCGGCCACGACCCGCCCTACCTCTACATCGTCATGGAGTTCATCCGGGGCGACAACCTGCAACAGATGTTGACCTGCCTCCAAAAAGATGACCGCTGGCTGCCCCTGAGCGAGGCCCTGCGGCTGGGGCGCTGCCTCTGCCTGGCCCTGCATGAGGCCCACCGGGCCGGCGTCCTCCATCGGGACATCAAACCGGCCAACATTATGCTCAAGGAGAAGCCGGGGGACGACCTGCCCTACCAGCCGGTCATCACCGATTTGGGGCTGGCCAAGCTGCTCGAAACCGGCTTGGAGACACAGCCCGGCATAGCGATGGGCACGCCGGCCTATATGTCGCCGGAGCAAGTCTTGGGCCGTCCGGTCGATGGCCGCAGCGATGTCTATTCGTTGGGCGTGCTGCTCTACGAATTGGTCAGCGGGCGGCTGCCCTTCCCCAGCCAGTCGCTATCGCCGACCGAGTTGATGGCCCACCACGTCCGCCAGCCGCCCCCTTCACCCCGCGATCACCAACCCGACCTGCCCCCCGCCGTCGAGCGGCTGATTTTGACCGCCCTCGAAAAGGAGCCAGATAACCGCTTCCCTGACGCCGCAGCGATGGCCGTCGCCATCCGGGACGCCCTGGCCGATCTGTCTGCCTCGGCAGCGGAAGCCGGGCCGACCGCAGCCAAGCGAACCATCTCCCTGAGCGAGTTCATCGACCAGGCCGAGGCCACCCCACCCCCACCCGACGAAACCGACCTGCCGGACCCCTTCATCGACAACCCCCGCCAGATCGACCTGCCCGCCGAGGCTGAGGCCGTCCTGAAGCGGATGTTCGCCGGGTATGAGCGGGTCGTCATCCGCAAAGAGTTCGGCAGCGGCCAGAGCGGGGGCCGGGTCTTGGAGGTGCGCCCGGTCATTGCCGCCGGTGAGGTGGAGCTGCGGGCCGTGGTCAAGTTGGGGGCCATCAGCCTCATCCAGAAGGAGTTTAATGCCTACACGAAATTTATCGTTAACAAGCTGCCCTACGCCGCCGAGATCATCGACAACCCGGTGCTGCTGCCGGAGCAGGGCTGGGGCGGCCTGCGCTACACCCTCCAGGGCGGGGGCGGCACGTTTGAGGTGGTCAGCCTGCTGGAGTACAGCCGCCGGGCCGAGGTTTCAGTCGAGCAGGCAGTCAAGATTTTGAACGATCTGCTCAAGATTATGGACAATCTGTGGAGCCAATCCCGGCTTGAGCCGGATTTCTACCTGCAACGGCGGTATGCTCGCCTGCTGCCGGTCGATTGGCTGCTGCGCCACCCGCCCGCCCAGCCCGACCCCGCCGCGCCCCTGATGACGCCGGAGCGGCTGCCATCCGACCCGTTCCAAGCCGGCCAACAGGTGCGGGTGCAGGGCTTTGCCGTGGTCAAGGTCGATTGGCCCGACCGGAGCGTGACTCTGCAAACGCCGGAAAAATCGAGCGCCCCGACGGCCTACGTTCGCCTCAAATCGACGGCTATCGAGCAGTTCGCCGCCCTCGATGTCGGGCAGATCATCGCCGAACCGCTGCCCGGCCAGATTATCGAAACGCGAGACGACCGGCTACGGAGCGAGGTACAGGCCATCCTCGGCCCGACCGTGGAGCCGACCGCGCCTTTACCCCTGCCCGACGGGACCAGCCTGACCAACCCGCTGACCCGGCTAGAGGATTTACTGGACACCCTGCGCCCGGTTAAATTTGGCCCCATCCACGGCGATTTCAACCTGGAAAACATCCTCATCGATGAGCGGGGCTTCACCAGCCTGATCGACTTTGCCGAGGCCCGCCGCGATCATCTGTTGCACGACCCGCTGCGCCTGGAGACGGAGATCACCACCAAGCTACTGGCCGACCGGCTCGACCTGACCGACCCGGCGACGCGGGCGCGGCTGGTTCGCTTCTACCACCATCTCCACCAAGTCGCCTTCGCCGGGGCCGACCTCGACGCGACGCTGGCCGACCCTGACCTGGCCGGATTGGAAAAGCCGTTCGTCATGCTGGCCACGCTGCGCCGCCTGGCCCGTCCCTATCTGGCCGCCTATGAGCAGCCGGCCGAATATTACCAGGGCTTGGGTCTCTACCTGCTGGGAGCCATCAAGTTCGGCAAGCTGCCCCCGGCCGGTAAGCAGGCCGCCTTTTGGGGCGCAGCGGTAGTGGGGACGTTGGTGGAGGAGGAACCACAAGTCTCTCATCAGGCAGACAACAAACCTTCACCAAACGGCACACCGGCTCCGCCAGCCCCCCGGCTGAAACGCTGGCTGTGGCCGGTAGCAGCGGTTCTGTTGCTGCTGCTGGCCGTCGGCGGGTGGCTCTATTTTGAGGGAAACAGCGGAGCAACTCCATCAACTGGCGAAAAAATCGCCACGATTATCGGCCTGAACCCTGAAGTCAAGGTGGAGCGCAGCGGCTCAGATCACAACATTCCCGCCGATTTTGGCATGGATTTATTTCGGCAGGATGTGATCCAAACTCGAACAGACGCAAGAGCCGATATAGCCTGTAACAACGGCTTGATTTTTACTTTAGAAGCAGGCCGAAACATTGAAGTCACCTGTGAGTCTCTTCCGGCCGATGGGGTGGTAATCGTGCGTGAGGTTGACGAGACAATTGCGTCCCTGGTGGAAGTTTCCGACTCGATTACTGACAGCATCAGCCCATCCGACGTGCGCGGCTCGCGGGAGGAGCAGGCCGACCTGCCCCTGCTGCTGACGCCGCGCAACACGGTCATCACCGGCACGCAGCCCACCTTCGCCTGGCAGCCAGTGGCCGGGGCTGAGGGGTATCGGCTGACGGTCAACCTGGCCGACGGTCAAACCTGGGAGCGGGAGATCGGGGCTGCCCGCATACCTTACCTGTCCTACCCGGCCGAGGCCCCACCCCTGGAGCCGGGCAGCGTCAACACCATCCGCCTGACCACCCTGGCCGCCGACAGCCCCGTGGATCGCAGCGTCCTGCGCGTGGCCGACGAGCCTACCCGCCAGCAGGTGGCGTCCGCCGCCGCCGACATCCGCGCCCTGGGCCTGGACCCCACCGCCGAGGGCTTCCTCCTGGCCCAACTGTACCGCCAGAATGATCTGACCGCCGCCGCCATCGCCCAGTTGGAGGCATTGGCCGCTCAACAGCCCGCCCCCTCCGCCGCCCTACACCAGCAGCTTGGTGATTTGCATCTCGACGCCGGGCTACCCGGCCCGGCGGAAGCCCTGTACGAGACCGCTCTGACCGCCGCCCAGGATGGCAACGATCTGACCGCCCAGGCCGCCGCCCTTCTCGGCCTGACCCGTACCGCCGCCGCTTTCGATGAGATCGAGGCCGCTGTGGGGCATCTGGCCGAGGCTGAGACCCTGTACCGCGAGCTGGGCCAGACCGATTTGGCCGACGCCGTGGCTGAGGAGCGAGCGGGGTTGGAGTAGGACCGACCTGCGAGGTTTTTAGAACCTCGTAGGTCTGGGGGGGAGGCCGTCCTGCGAGGTTTCGGCAACCTCGTAGGTCTGGCCCGGAAGACTACAACGGATTGCGGAAAGGAGGGGATTTTATGTAGGGGCCAAGACCCGGTTACAGCCACGAGATAACAACGAATCTG
>CAZWZZ010000265.1:3912-7728 GCA_964638395.1 uncultured Caldilineaceae bacterium | reverse complement strand
TTCGATGGTCTCAGGGAAGGCCATTTAAGGAGGATTTGTATGATGACAAAAATATCTCAGGCGATGCTAACCCTCATCGCGACTTTGTCAATGCTATTTAATTCAATAGCACACGTTTCGGCTGCCAGCCACGACATTAACCAATCATACCAGCCAAATTTTCACTTTCGTCCTAGTCTGACCACCGAAACCCCTGACCCCGATTTCGATGGTATCTCGACGACAGATGAGGTGAATGGTTGGTACAATGATAAAGGCGGGCCTTATGTGACAGACCCCAACAATCCGGACAGCGATTTTGATGGCGTGTCAGACGGGGAAGAACAATTATTTGATACTGATCCCACCGACTCCAAAAGTCCGGGGATTTTTGTCGAATATACCGACGAGCTTCGCACTGCCAAATATTTCGTCTGGCAAAAACATGGCAGCAAATTTATCGCCAATACGGAAGACACGGCCAGAGATGGAGTGATCGTTCGGCGCGGAGCCGAATTTGTCGTGCATGGCCCCCCGGACGCGACCCTCGAAATCAAAAAGAGTATAGGCGGCCTGACGACTCTCAATCCGGTCAAGAATGCTTGTGGTAGCGGCTGGCGCATTAATGTTCCCTCTAACGGAGATGTCGGCATCTACACGCTCGAAATGGATAGGGCGGGTTGGAGCCAGCCCGTTTCTATGCCTTTGTATGTTGTGTTTGAAATCCCGGATGCGGTAAACAGTTCCAACCCGAGATTCTCCTTGAGTGACGACGCTATCGCCACGGCGCTCTACAATGACGATTTCAATGACAATCGAGATGAACACGTCGTCTGGTGGGGTGCTGGAGATACCAACACAGGCGAGGCAACACGAGCACGAGCACTAGCCTTCCCAACCGACCAATATGACTCCTATATTTTTGAGGAGTATGTTATAGATGCTATCAATGGACAATCCAATCAAGTAGCAGCAACTACCGCGATCCTAAACAAAATCGATGCAGTAACCAGGTTCAACCCAAACAAGTACTATTACACTATGGAAGCAGTGATGTTTGCCCCAAAACAGGCCAACCAATGCTCTAACATCGCTAACGCCTCCACGAGTTTTTTCCGCTCGGCCGGTATTCCTGCCCGCGGTATGAATGTAGACTGGGATGGCTTGGTTGTTGGCAGTGGTGTCTTTGACCACGCTACCCAAGTTTGGGTATCCAATGAATGGAAAACAGCACGTGGCTACAATGTTAGTTCTACCGGTAATCAGTATGATCCGGCTTTGGGAGGAGAAGCGTGTGGTCCTAATGACTCGATCCAATGTGGTATTGTTCCACCGAAAACTGTCCAGCAGTGGGGTAGCTGGTACCATCCAGACAGATGGGGCGATATCATCTATACCGCGCCTGATGACTGGTTGTGGAGTACAACCGGCGATGAGGACGAATGGTCTGGCCCCTATGGGCGAGGTCTCGACTACATCTGGACAAAAGGCACGCCCAATGATGCAAACCCTAGCTCCGGAAAATTCAATACCGGTTCAGTTGAAATGTGGAATGTGCCCTATTGGAATTGGCCTTATGAACCGGTCCGTACCGACGCGGCCCAAGACCCTCCCTGGGACGGATGTCCCGGTTATCCTTGTGATGAAAGTGGTGATCATGGCGATGATGGTGACGGTAAAGAGTTCACAGCCAGTGAGGTTGAGGAAAATACTGCCGATACCTCAATAAAATCATCCCTGCTCTCCTTTGACGCAATCCAAAATAGCTATGGCGTCGACTCCGATGGCAACGGTCGCTACGATCAACTGGCCGTCGAGGTTGGAATCCAGGTCAACCAACCGGGCAACTATACAGTTGGGGCCTCTCTGGACAGTCCTAATTTTGAGTCGGACAATCGGTCAGGGGTTATCGACTCATCCACGGTCGTTCAAAGCCTGGATGCGGGGCTTCAAACCATCAAGTTCACGTTTGATGGTTCGACAATTGCCGAATCAAACGCGCCAGGCCCTTATCTGTTGACCAATGTCTGGGTATCAAATCTGCCCGCCACCGGCGCTGAGCCTGTGATAATCACCGAGGATGCGATTGCCTATGAAGAGACACTCGGCGACATCCACTATCAAGGCTCAAGCTCAGGCCGGCTCAGTGCTGCATCCAGCCAATCCAGCGCCGATTTCGATAACTTTGGCGCGGAACTGTCCATTCTCTACAACCACAACGTCCAAGATACCGACAACGATGGCTTTTTTGATCGTCTCGTTGTTGAAACCAATCTCGAAATTCAAGACAGTGGCAGCTACAAAGTTAATGCTGACCTGGTTGATAGTGCCGGTGAACAAGTTGGCGAAGCTACCTGGAGCGGCTCCGGGCCTGATGTCGTTCTACAATTCGATACGCTTCTCTCTGACCCACGATCTTATCAAGTTAGAAACATCAGGTTGTACAACGCCGAAGGTGAATTAATTGATATAAAGTTCGACGGCTACAGTAGCGCCGGCTCCTATCTCATTCCACCCTTGTACAATGCCGCTGGCCTGACCGCTCTCGATACTTCCGCAGAACCGTTAGCAGTGACCGAAGTTACCCAAACCCCCGGCAGCGACGGCAAAATCGAAAGCCTGACCTTCGATGTGACAGCCAACATTCCTGTCGCTGGTGATTACCGCCTTGAAGGGTGGCTGGAAAGCAACAACGGTAGTCCCATCGCTTGGGAAACTAGCATCGTCAGCTACCTGGAAGAGGGTTCTCAAAATATGTCGATCACCTTCGACGGGCAGTCGATCAATGCCTTCCAGGCCGATGGTCCCTACAAACTAACCGCTCTCAAGTTATCCTGGTCACTCAACAACGCTTTCACCACGATCGAAGAGCTGGATGAGGCGTATGAAACGTCCGCTTTCGCGTTCACCGATTTTGTGGGCGGCCCGGGTAATGTCCTGGTTGATCGTATGGAAAATGGCCCCGGTGATTTATGGGATCTGAACAATTCGACCTGGGCTTTGACCACCGAAGCCTCCGTCAGTCCCATTCACGCCTGGACTGACAGCCCCGGCGATAAGTATGGAAACAATGATGAGACCTGGTTGACAACACGTCCTTTCGTGGTTAGCCACGGGGCGGCGGCATTCGTTTCTTTCCAAGGTTGCCACAGTATCGCTGAAGATGACGATGTCGGTCAATTACAAGTGAGTGTTAACGGTAGTGATTGGACGACAGTTAACAATTACACTGGTTCATCCGACGGATGGGCTATAGAACAGTTCGTCGCCAGCCCGCCGGTCGTTGGGGCCGACAAGAACGTTACTCTCCGGTTCCTGATGGACACCGATGACAATGGTCGAGAGGATGGGTGGTACATTGATGACGTTGCCATTAGTTTCGATTATGACGTAGACGATGACGGCATTCCCAACGATGTCGAAGTTGGTGGCGACCCGGATAATCCGAAAGACACCGACAACGACGGCACTCCAGACTACGACGATGTCGACTCCGATGGCGACGGCATCAGCGACCAGGATGAAGGCACCGGCGACACCGATGGAGATAACGTCCCCGACTTCCAAGATGTCGACTCGGATGGCGATGGTATTCTGGATGAAGATGAAACCGATGAAAACGGTACTCCGAAAGATACGGATGGCGACGGGACCCCGGATCACCAAGATGACGACTCGGATAATGACGGCATCCCCGACCAGACAGAAGGTGAAACCGACTCGGATGGTGACGGGACCCCGGACTATCTGGATGGCGACTCAGATGATGATGGCATCCCCGACCAGACAGAAGGTGATACCGACTCGGATGGTGACGGGACCCCGGACTATCTGGAT
>CAZWZZ010000265.1:0-3812 GCA_964638395.1 uncultured Caldilineaceae bacterium | reverse complement strand
ACAGAAGGTGATACCGACTCGGATGGTGACGGGACCCCGGACTATCTGGATGATGACAGCGATGGCGATACCATCCCCGATGCAGAAGAAGGTGACGGTGATGCCGATGGAGATGGTGTGCCTGACTATCTCGATACCGACGCCGATGGTAACGGTATCAACGATGCCGCTGAAGGTGATGCCGACGCGGATGGCGATGGCATCCCTGATTACAAAGACACTGACGATGACGACGATGGCATCCCCGACGCCACCGAAATCGGTGATGATCCCGGTAATCCCGTAGACTCTGATGGAGATGGCACGCCCGATTATCTGGATGAAGACTCGGACGGTGACACAATCCCGGACGAAAATGAATGGAGCGACTCCGGTAATCATCCCTTCTGCACCAACAATGGCGGACTTGATACCGACAATGATACCACCCCCAACTGTCAGGACAATGACGTGGATGGTGACGGAACGCCAAACTATCTCGATACCGACAGTGATGGCGATGGAGTCGACGATCTTCAAGAAGTAGGAAGAGACGGTCCCAACAATCCGTCTGACGCCGATGGAGATGGTATTCCTGACTACTACGACTCCGAAGATAATGAAATCAATGAGGGATCAACCCAGCCGACAATTTATCTGCCGTTTGTGGTCAAATGATCCGCTTGATTACCAGAACTTAAGTAAAGAACGTAAGTAAAAAACTTAAGTTAGAGAAGAAAAGGGTGGTACGTAACGTACCACCCTTTTTATTTCGTTTACCCTCAACGTCTAATAAGTTCATCCCATTATTTTGGGTCTATACTAATCTGTGCTACAATTAGGGCCACTTTCTCTACTAGAGAAAATTCGCTGAGTGTGGGAAAACTTCAATCCATCTCGGTTAGCTATCATCCCCTTTGATTACTCATGTCTCGACCACGCCGATGATGGAAGGGCCCGAGTTGATTTCCGTACAACAAGAACTTAGAAATTGGCTCGGAGCCAGTCTGCGCCTCCATTCGAGGGCCACGGACTCTCATAGAGCGTCGTAACGCTACGATATACGGCCTCTGCTCTCAAACCGTGCTGACTTTTTGTCTGAAAGAGTTTGTAAAGATGGATAACTCATCTCGATGAGCGTAGTTTTTTGGTAACAATTAATGGCTTCACCCAACAAATTTGAAGCACACAACTGGGTGTGCAGAAAAACTAAACACTATAAGGAGTAATCATGAGCAAAGATACATTGACGGTCACCGATAATCGGACGGGAAAAACTTATGAGTTACCTATTGAGCATGATACGATTCGGGCTCTCGACCTGCGCCAAATCAAGGTCAATCCTGATGATTTTGGGATGATGGCCTATGACCCGGCCTATCTCAACACCGCGTCTTGCAAAAGCACCATCACCTACATTGATGGCGCTAAAGGTATCCTGCGCTATCGGGGGTATCCGATTGAGCAGTTGGCTGAAAATAGCACCTATTTAGAAGTCGCGTATCTCCTGATTTATGGAAAACTCCCTACCCAAACGGAGTTGATTCATTGGACCAACCGCGTTATGCGGCATACCTACATTCACGAAAATCTTAGCGAGTTCCTCAAATCGTTCCGTTATGATGCTCACCCAATGAGTATTTTCATTAGTTCTATCGCCGCGTTGTCAACGTTTCACCCGGAAGCCAAAAATGTTCACGATGTAGAAACACGTGATAAGCAAATTTTACGCATCATAGGAAAATTGCCGACAATCGCTGCCTTTGCTTATCGCATTCGTATTGGCCGCCCCTTCAATTACCCAGATAGAACGTTGGGGTATACCGGGAATTTCCTCTACATGCTCGACTATATGAACGAACGTGACTATGAAGTTCACCCCAATCTTTCCAGGGCGCTCTCCATTCTCTTCATTTTACACGCCGATCATGAGCAAAACTGCTCCACATCGACGATGCGGGCCATCGGTTCCAGCCTACCCGATCCATATAGCGCGATTGCCGGGGCCTCAGCCGCTCTCTTTGGACCACTCCACGGCGGTGCGAACGAGGCCGTTCTGCGGATGCTGAACGACATCGGCTCTCTTTCTGCTATTCCCGACTACATCGAGCGGGTTAAAAAGGGTGAAATGCGCTTGATGGGCTTTGGACATCGGGTCTACAAAAATTACGATCCTCGCGCCAATATCATCAAAGACGTTGCTCATAGCGTTTTTGAAGTCACCGGCACCAATCCTCTTATCGACATTGCCCTCAAGCTGGAAGAAATTGCCCTGAGCGATGACTACTTCGTCTCCCGCAATCTCTATCCCAATGTCGATTTCTACAGCGGTATCATCTATCAAGCGATGGGCTTCCCGGTCGATATGTTCCCGGTTCTCTTTGCCATTCCCCGGGCGGCCGGCTGGCTATCTCAATGGATCGAAATGCTTGAAGACTCCGAACAACGCATTGCCCGCCCCCGGCAAATATACCTCGGCCCGGAAAAACGGGATTATGTCTTGGTCGGAGACCGGTAATCGATGTTGTAAACACATCAGCACTTGAAACAAAAAAGCTCTCTGAAAATTCAGAGAGCTTTTTTGTTTAGCCCTTTAATCGCGGACCAGTCAAAAAGCGGATTTTTTAGCTCTAGCCAAGTCCGTGACTTGGCGTTTCCGGGCCGGCAAAGCCAGTCACGGACTGGCTTTGCGCTAACCACGACGATCTGTAGAGCTACCTCTCCTTGCGGTTTCTGAAGATAAGCCGCAAAGGCGTACCCAAGAAACTATGACGTTCACGCAGTTGGTTTGCCAGATAACGTTCATACGTGAAATGAACCAACTCTCGATCATTCACAAAGAAGACAAAAGTGGGTGGATCGACGCCGACCTGGGTTACGTAGAAAAATTTAAGCCGGTGTCGATGTCCGCCCTTGGGAGGATGTTTGGCTACGGCCTCCCGCAGCAGCCGGTTCAATTCGCCGGTAGGCAGACGCCGCAAACGTTCCTCCTGAACATGCAAAGCCAGGGGTAAAACCTTCTTGACCCGCTGTCCCGTTTTGGCGGAAATAAAAAGAAGCGGCACATAATCTAAAAATTTTAAGTCGGCCCGAATTTTCCGCTCATACTCATTCATAGTGTCCGTATCTTTTTCAATTGTATCCCATTTGTTGACCAAAACGGCGACACTTTTGGCCTCTTCGATGATGTAGCTGGCAATGTGGGCATCTTGCGCCGTCACCAACGATCCGGCGTCGATCATGAGCAAACAGACATCGGCTCGATTAATTGTTTTGATTGTTCGTAGAAAACTATGTTTTTCAACACCCGGCTTTATTTTTCCCCGCCGCCGAATACCGGCTGTGTCGATCAGAACGATTTCCAACCCTTCGTAAGTTAAGCGAGTGTCGATGGCATCACGGGTGGTGCCGGGTACGTCAGAGACGATGACACGCTCTTCCCCTAACAGCCGGTTAAGTAAAGACGATTTACCGACGTTGGGCCGCCCCAACACGGCAATTTTGATGGCCTCATCCTCTTCCGCCTCTTCCTCGACGAAAGGAAAGGCTTCGACAATAGCATCCAGTAAATCGCCTGTGCCTGTCCCGTGAAGCGCCGAAACCGGAATCGGCTCACCAATGCCCAGAGCGTAGAACTCGACCGCTTCATCACGCCGTTGGCGATTGTCCGCTTTATTGACAGCCAACAAGACCGGTTTATTAGTCCGGCGCAATAAATCGGCAATTTCTTCATCCGGCCCGGTGACTCCGGCGTCGCTATCAACCACCAGAACAATTACTTCAGCCTCAGCCATCGCAATCTCAGCTTGAGTTCGGATTTCTTGAAGAAAAAG
>CAZWZZ010000264.1:1171-7746 GCA_964638395.1 uncultured Caldilineaceae bacterium | reverse complement strand
ACTTCCTCCTTTTTTGCCTTTTATTGACCTACCCCTTTTTGTCGGGTAACAAAACCCAATGATGCAATTCCCACTGATACTCTGCAAAATAAGTCTGAAACTCATCAATGAGGGCAGTTTTTAAGTCGGCTTGTCTAAGCAAAAACCGCTTAAATTTTATAGCACCTGTAATAAAGTATGGTGTGTTATCCAACAACAAATGCGCCGGTGTATGGGGTCTATTTTTGTACAAGATATTACCCGTATCCGTTTAACAATGGCCCCATAAAATCAGTTATAAAACCACAAAAGAGCCAAGAAGCCAAGAAGGAGCGACAAAGTTTACTTTGTTCAACCAACAAAGCAGTCAACCAACAAAGCAGTCAACCAACAAAGCAGAGCTTTGTCGCTCCATAGCTCCATAGCTCCATATTGTAGGGGAGGGGAGCAACAAAGCTTGCTTTGTTCTTCATTCGTGTCTCGCCCCCCTACATCACCACCAACCAGGTCACCAAATCAAAATCGGTGGTGCGGCTGGCCTGCTTCTGCTGGTCAACCAACACCCCACCCCGCCCGGCGTTGACCAGTTGCGCGGCCACCCGCTTCTTAAAAGTTCGCTCAATCGAAGCCACAGCCAGGTTCAGTAAGGTATCGTAGCGGCTCATATCCCGCCCGTTTTGGGTGTCCGCATCGAAAAGCTGACACAAAGCGTCGTAAGGCGCTTGCTTATTAACGCACAATTCCCGAAAAATATCCAAAATCTGTTTAGGCTGAGCAAAGCTAAACCGAACCGTTTTATCGGTCCAGACATACACCAGAAAGTAGGGTTGGAGAGGATTAACCATTTCGTTGCCGCTGGAGTCTCCCTTCTGACGCAAACAGTAAATCACCCCCGGCTCGATCTGTGGAATATCAGGGCGGGTAGGAACCAGGGCGTACAGTCCGAGCGGGGCCTCCTCCAGGGCGCGACGGTTGCTCTCCAGATATTTCAGCAAGTCGGCTCTGAAATCATCCAGGGTAAACTCATTCAGAGCCACGGTTTCGGTAAACTCTTCCAAATCCAGAATCTCATCCTTGAGCCGTAACAGTTGTCTGTCCCGATAGGTCAGATCATCCTCAATCAAATCCTCAAGCTGATCCGGGGCCAGCAGGTTATCCTCCATCGTAGCCGCAATATCGACCAGAGCCATTCGGGCCTCGACCCGGTTTTTTAGATTGATATATTTATTCAAATCGGGCGTGGGCCAAAAGTTGACCAGGTGAACCGTGGGGTTGATGCTGCCAATGCGGTCGATGCGGCCAAAACGCTGGATGATCCGCACCGGGTTCCAATGGATGTCGTAGTTGATCAGATAGTCGCAATCTTGTAGGTTCTGCCCCTCGGAGATACAGTCGGTGGCGATGAGTAGGTTGATGTCGTCAGCCTGGGGCATATCCGCCATTTTGTCCCGATTTTTAGCCACAGGGGAGAAGTTGACCAAAATATCCTGAAAGTGATTGCGGCCAAAAGTGGTTTTGTTTTCCTGGCTGCCGCCGGTGACCATCGCCGCGTGGATGTTGAGTTCCTGATCTGCCCAATCTTTAAGTTGGCCATACAGATAGGCGGCGGTGTCGGCAAAGGCGGTAAAGACCAGCACCTTGCGGTTGGGCTGACTCTCGTTGTCGAGAGTCGGGTGATTCGCTTTTTGGGCAATCAGTTCTTTGAGCCGGACCAGTTTGGCATCCCGGTCAGGCGACACCCCGTTGGCCGAGTTGTAAATCAAGTCGATCTGTTGCAAATCTTCCAGCAGGTCTTTTTCCCAGGTATCCAGGTCGAGATGGGCCATTTTGTATTTCAGCTTGCGCCCGACTTGCAGCGCCGCCTGTAGCTCCTCGTCATCCAGGCTGTCGATGTCGAGGTCATCCAGGTCGAATTCCGGGTCGGCCTCTAGCTTCCGGTACTGTTTAATCCGATCCAACAGCCGCTCGATTTTATCAATAGTCCGTTCCATCGTAATTCTAAAGGCATCAACCGAGCTTTCCAGCCGCTTCAAAAAATTCACCTTCATCATCCCGATCAAGTAATGCTCGCGTCGGCTCTGGGTAAAGGCGGCCACGGTCCGACCCTCCTCATACAGAGCGGCATACTCCGGTCGCACGTAAGCCGAGGGGTTAAACAACGCCAGCCGGTACTTGTTGATCTCCTCATTGAGCCGATCATAAGACATAAAGCGGTTTTTGGTATCGATCTCCGGGAATATAGCCAGCGGTTTGGCCCGCTCAGGAAAACCGCCCAACGCGGTCACGGTCTCTTGATAGTAGCGGTAGATGTGCTGGCGAGAGCGGGCAATCGTCAACTCATCCAGCAGTTTGAAGAAGGCGGAACTCAGCTTATCTAGCAAAACCCGTGAGTCCCGCTCCTTGTTTTCTTTAGTCCACTCATTAAAGGTGCGTTGGGCGCTGGCCAGGGTATCTTTCAAGTTGGCGATGCCCAGCGAGGCTTGAAAGGCATCATCTTGCCCCTCGGTAATAAAATAGATTTGGTTGCGGAGGTCGGTCAGGTCATTATTGACCGGCGTGGCCGACAGGAGCAGCACTTTGGTCTTGCGGCCCGTTTGAATGATGTCTTCCAGCATCCGTTCGTAGCGGCTTTTGCGGATGACGTTTCCCTCTTCATCCCGCTTGCCACGGGTGTTGTTGCGGAAGTTATGGGACTCGTCGATGACAACCAGATCGTAATTGCCCCAATTGATGGTTGACAGGTCAATGTCACCTGATTTGCCGCCCTCTCGACTTAAATCGGTGTGGGAGAGTACGGTGTAGGTGAAGCGATCATCCAGAAAGGGGTTCAACGGGCTGTTGTTTTGGGCCTGATAGATCGTCCAGTTTTCCCGCAGCTTCTTGGGGCAGAGGACCAATACCCGGTAATTGCGTAGCTCGAAATATTTGATGATGGCCAGGGCTTCAAACGTTTTGCCCAGGCCCACGCTATCGGCGATGATGCAGCCATTGTGGGTCAAAATTTTGTTGATCGCGGCAATGACGCCGTCCTGCTGAAATTCAAACAGGGTTTTCCAGATGTCGGTATCAAACAGATGGCTCTGTTCGGCCAACAGCCCGCTCTCAGCCTGCTCGGTCAAATATTGCTCAAAGAGATGGTAGAGGGTTTTATAATAGATAAACTCCGGGGCGTGGTTCTGGTAAAGCTGCTCCAGATAAGCCAGCACTTCGGCCTTGACATCCTCGACCAGTGCCTCGTTGTACCACATCTCCTCAAACCAGGCTTTCAGGTCCCGCCGGTCGCGGCGGCTGTCCACTTCCAGGTTGAGTTCGATGTTGTTGCGGCCCGTCTCGCTCAAGCCCAGGCCACTGACCGTAAAGTTGGAGCTGCCGAGAATGGCATCCTCAACATTGTCGTGGCTGACGTGGTACATCTTGCCGTGCAGCAAGCTCGACTGCCTGACGGATCGGATGGCCACCTTCTCTCTAATCCAGGCGGCGCACTCTTTGGCAATCTGCTTCTGTTTCAACCGGTTTTGCAGGGTCAAGCCCTCATCTTCAATCTTGAAGGCTTTTTTATCCGTCTTCTCGGGGTCAAGGGAGGTGACAAAGCGCGGCTCACCAAATAGGAAATTGAGGTTCTCAATATCCAACAGGTGATCTTTCAACGCTTCAAAGGCATAAATGGTGAAGTAAGCCGAGACGATGGACAGGGTAGAGCCTTTCTTGATTTTCTCTTTCAGAAAGTCGCCAACGGTTCCCCGTTTGAGGTTGTCTCTAATGCCGGAAAGTGGGGTTGAGTCTGCCAAAACTTGCTCCTACGCCTTTGTCTCACCAGAGTGATTGAGGAATGACTTTTTTGAACAAAGAATGACGTTTTTGATTTTATCACAGGTATTCAGTTATGACAATCAATGTGGGGTGATTTAAGGCTTGACAACCCACCCCCACCTGTAATATACTAATCTTAACAGTGTTAAACCGCCCCGTCCCCACCCCCTGAAGGTGTGAACCCCGGCCTCCCCCCTGAGACAGGCTGCCCCATCGAACGGCAACCACTGTGCAGAAGCGCCCGGACCCCTTTGGGGGTTTTTCGTTCCGGGCAGCGAGCGGCGCGGTTTTGTTTACTGCCGAAAGTCGTAGACTCGTAGACTTGTAGACCACCCCCCTTTTTTGACCGGGGCAGCGCCAATTTCAGTAGACCGCCATCGCACCCTTCGATACAACCTCGTCCCTCAGTTTACTCAGGATGCTGCGCTCTACTGAATTTAAAAGTTGTAGACTCGTAGACTTGTAGACCACCCCCCTTTTTTGGCGAAGGAGCGATGATGTTGATAAGAGCCACCACCAGCGCCACCGGCTACTGAAAAAACGTAGGATTTGACCCGGTTGGTCGCTCCGGGCGGGCCTGAACCGGTCCCTGTTGGGGCCGGAGGCCCCTCAACCGGAGAGATAAGTTATAAACGCAAGACGGGCCGCTCTATCAAAAATATTAATAGAGTCGGATAGGGTAAGTATTTTAAAAAAAGAGCAAAAAAATTGTATTGAAACCTCTAAACGGGGCTGAAAAAAAGGGGGGGGTCTACAAGTCTACAAGTCTACGACTTTAAAAAGGGGGGGGGTCTACGAGTCTACAAGTCTACAACTTTTTCCTGAATCCAGAAAAACTCTCCACGACTCTGGCCGGGGATGGCCAGGCGGGTTGCTACGACGGGGTCGAGTGGGTTGGCCTGGCGGTGATGGCTGCTTCACCGGCCGGCCAGGCTCATCTTGGGCAGAACGGTTGACCCGGCGGCGCGGCGGTGGAGGTGGAGAGGCTGTATTTTGTCGATTGGTATTGAGGAGGATGGTTGGCCCCTGGCTAATTTCATCGCCGGGGCCTGTGAGTACGTGACCCGCAATCTCTACCCGTATCAGGCAGTTTCTTTAGGGGGATGTTTACCGATTGCATACAACACTTGTCGTAAATTGACCACGCCATCACGATTGAGTTGCAGGCTGTCGATGGTCGCCCGCCCGGTGGGGGTTAAACCCAACATCCGCGTAAAGTCATCATTCCAGGCAAAATGATCGTGCCAATGTTCTTGGCGCTGGTGGTACAGAGATACCGTTTCACCACTTATGGGATCAATCGCTGTCGTGCTGGTGTACTTGCGGCTGTATGACTAAGGCCGCCGCGAGAGCGTGGGATAATGTGTTCTATTGTTAAACAAGCAGAATACGACACTTTTAGTGCGTTGAAACAACATTTCCGAAGTGCTGATTATGTGGATGGTTTTATAGTTTTTAAGGCTCTTTATATAAAGAAGGGTCCCCCCAGAATTAGAGGAGCCTATGCCCCACACCAACCAAGATTTACAACGTAGCCTGCACCGCATCGACGGCAAAGGCTACCCGGCTTACAAAGATATTCGTGGCAGTTACGACTTCGATGATTTTACCCTGCTCATCGACCACGTCCAGGGCGACCCCTTCGCCGCGCCGTCGCGGCTGCGGGTGCGCCTGCCGCTGGCGGTGGCCGGTTTCCCGGCGGAGACTCGCACCCAGCCCAGCCGCCTGATTGCCCTGCGGGATTTCCTGGCCCGCACCTTCTCCGCCGCCTGCCAGCAGATTAGCGACCGCAGCCGGGGTTCCGGCAAGAGCGGCCTGATCGCTATGGACCGCCCCGGCCAGGAGATTCTGGAACGTTCCTCGATCATCATCACCGCCGACTTTGTCGAGGCCCGCTTCGTCGTCGGTCTGCCGGCCCGGGGACGGCGGGTGTTGGGCCGGCAAGCGGCGGCGATGCTCGGCGAGGATGTGCCGGATATTGTCGAGGCGGCCCTGAAATATAAGGCCCTCGACCGGCGGCAGTTAACCGCCCACCTCGATGCGGCGGAGGATGCCGATGCGCTGCGGGCGCAACTGCCCGCGCTAGGGCTGGTCGCTTTTGTGGCCGATGGCAGCAGCCTGCCCCGCCGCTCCGGCGTCGATGACCGCCCTTTGCGCGGCCAGCAGGTCATCCCCGTCCGCAGCCCCGACAGCCTGCGCGTCGAGGTGACGCTGCCCCACGCCGGGCGGGTGACGGGCCTGGGCCTGCCGGCGGGGGTGACGCTCATCGTCGGCGGCGGCTACCACGGCAAAAGCACGCTGCTCTCGGCCCTGGAGCGGGGCGTCTACAACCACATCCCCGGCGATGGTCGGGAGTTGGTCGTCACCGAACCGACGGCGGTCAAAATCCGGGCCGAGGATGGTCGCCGGGTGGAGGGGGTCGATATTCGGCCCTTCATCAACAATCTGCCGAACGACAGCACCGCCGCCGCCTTCCGCAGCGACAACGCCAGCGGCAGCACCAGCCAGGCGGCCAACATCATCGAAGCCCTGGAAGTGGGCACGCGCCTGCTGCTGCTCGATGAGGACACCTGCGCCACCAACCTGATGATTCGTGATGCCCGCATGCAGAGCCTCGTCGAGAAGTCGGGCGAACCGATCACGCCGTTCATCGACCGGGTGCGGCAGTTGGCGGCGTGGTCGGCGGTGGGTGCTGAGGCTAACGACGACTCGGGCGCCCACCCCCCCCCCCCCCCCCCAGCGGGGTGCGGCAAAAAAACACCCCCGGCGGGGGGGGGAGGGGGGGG
>CAZWZZ010000264.1:0-1161 GCA_964638395.1 uncultured Caldilineaceae bacterium | reverse complement strand
GCGGTGGGTGCTGAGGCTAACGACGACTCTACCCCCTCCCAGCCTCCCCCTGCCAGGGGGAGGAGCCAAACTTCCCCCCCTTTGGGGGGGATTGAGGGGGGGCCACTCGGCGTCAGCAGCATCCTAGTCCTGGGCGGCAGTGGCGATTATTTCGATGTGGCCGATACGATTATTCGGATGGACAGCTATGTGCCTAAAGATGTGACCGCCGAGGCCAAACAGGTGGCGGCCCAGCACCCGACCGGGCGGCAGGTGGAGGTGACCGGCGACTGGCCCCAGCCAACGGCTCGCATTCCCCTGGCCGATAGTCTCGATCCCCGCCGGGGTAAGCGGGCGGTCAGCATCAAAACGCGGGCTTTGCGGGCTGTCATTTTTGGCCGGGAGGAGATCGACGTCAGCGATGTGGCCCAACTTATCGACAAGGGGCAGGTGCGAGCCATCGGTCAGGCTCTCAACCTGGCCCGCGTGCGATTTATGGATGACCGGCGCACCGTCACCGACGTGGTGGCCTCGGTGATGGAGGCCATCGCCGAGGACGGGTTGGATGTGTTGGACCGTCGTCAAAATGGGGATTATGTGGTGTTTCGGCCTTATGAATTGGCGGCGGCCTTGAATCGATTGCGGACGTTGCAAGTGCAATCGTCGGGGGATGGTTAAACCACTCAAGCTGCCACCCCGCGGCGAAAAATCATCCTGAGTGCCGAAGGGGTATCGAAGGGTGATTTTTCGCCGCAGTCCGCGTGGTCCGAAGCGGATAGAAATTGGGGGGCGTCTGCTTAAGACGCCCCCCAGTAAGAACTACTTCCCCGTAATGGCCTGAAACTTTTTCAAAACCCAGATGATGACAACGATGATGATGCTGGCGGCCAGCAGAGTAAACGCTGCTCCCTGGAGACCTATGTCACCCCAACTCCCCCCCGCTGACAGGTTCAGATAGAGGGTCATTATCAGCGTCACCAGAGAGAGGACAATCAAGGCTTGCCCGGTTTGGGCGGCCGAGGTGGGCTTCTTCTTGGGTGTGGACAGCGGCACAAGGAGTGCGTCTCCCTGTTTCAAAACGCAGCCATTCTCTCCACACTTCAACAATTCCTTGTCACACTGCGGACATATAATTTTGTCGATCACTATTTTTTGGTCACTCATCAGATTAGCCCTCCATTT
>CAZWZZ010000263.1:0-7811 GCA_964638395.1 uncultured Caldilineaceae bacterium | reverse complement strand
TTCGTAGACGTACTCTTCATCGTCTTCGATCTCCATGGCCCCCCCTAGCCCCCCAAAGGGGGGAATTTCTCCCGTTTCTCCCCCCTCTGGGGGGTCGGGGGGGCTGTCCCCCGTTTCGCCCTCTGGGGGGTCGGGGGGGCCATCTTCCTCACCCCCGGCCAAAAAGTCGGCCAGGGTCAGCCGGGCCAATCGCCGCAGCTCGGCCGGGGCAAGGGCCGTGTCGCTCTGGCTGAGGCTGAGGTTGAGGTTGAAACTGTAGATATTTTTAACGTCATGGGCGGCAATGCCTGCCGGTAAGTCGCCGCTGACCCGGCCCACGGGCAGCACCTCAAAACCCTCCTCATCCCGCAATTGGGGGATGAGCCGGGTGTTAATCAGGGAGCTTTTGCCCGCGCCCGATTGGGCGTAAAAGAGGACCAGTCGCTCGGCCATGACCATAGCTCGCAGGTCACGGGCTTCTCGCTCCCGGCCAAAAAAGCGGTCGGCCTGGGCTTCGCTAAAGGTGCGCGGGCCGACGTAGGGATTTTTGATTGTCATGAGTTAGCCTTTCCAGATATTATATAAGGCTTGCACACAGCGATTGGCATCGCCCCAATAAACCTTGAAGCGGAATTGCTCAAAATATTTATCCAAATACTCCCGAACCTGAAGCGGGTCTTTATGATCCTGGCCCGGCTCGATCTGCATAGAAAAGCCATCGGCCACATTGCTGTTGTTGGCCCGGCTGTCGTTCATAGCCCGGATCAACCCCCGGAAGAGGATGCGAAACTCCCACTCGTAGACCTCGTAGCCGAGCAACAGCAGCGGGGTCCCGGCCAGGGCGTAGGTCACGCTTTCGGGGATGCTGTGCTTCTGGTCGGGGCGGCGCACCTCCGGGCTGCTGATCCGCACCAAGAAATCGAGGTAATCATCCTCGGTCAGCACCAGCGATTCGGGGTATTTATCCAAACCGTACAGATGATAGATCAGGGGCCGCTCGAGGCTAGGCTGGTAGTCGGGGTCGCTGTCAAAAATCGAGGGGATATGGTGCAGGGTGTCATCCCAATAGAAGATTTCGCTGACCGGTTGGCGGGGTGGGTTGGCCCGGCTGAGGGCGACTTCCAAGAAGTTGTGGTGGCTGGTGGTGATATACAGCGGCAGGGGTAGCTCGGCCAGCAGGCGCAAGGGGTTGTCGCGGGGGTCGGCAAATTTGGGATAGCCCAGACGGTAGGCCATCTCCGAGAAATCCATCGTGGCCGCGTTCTCCTCGACCTCGTCATAATCGTCGGGGTCAACGTCTTCATCATCCTCGGCCTGACCCAACAGAAACCCTTTGAGGGTGTTCAGATAGTAGCTTTTGGCCGAAGGCGCGTTGGCCCGGACGCTGTAATATTGGGCCACCCGGTGCAACCGTTGGTTGTGAACCTCGGCCAGGGGGGACGGTTGGGCCAAAACCCCCTCATCCTCATCCTCCACCCAAACTCTGGCCAGGTCGGTCGGGTCCACCCCAAAGATTTGGGTGGTCATAAAGTTGCTGACAAAAGGGGTCACTGCGCCCCGGCTGAGTAGGCTTTTGGTGTTGCCCCAAAAGGGGTCGCTACCGCCGGAGATTTTGACCCGTTTGATCTTTTTCTTTTTGATGATTGCTTTAGCCATCGAGTCTCCTTGTTATGTCAATCTATGTCACTTCCCGCACTACCCGAAAACCACGCCGGGCATTGCGGCTATCGGCCATAACCCGCGCCCGGCTGCTACAGCGCAGTCGCTCCGGCTTGTCTCGAAACGATCCGCCCCGGCAGATGCGATACTCCCGATAGGTGGTTCCGGCTGGGGGCGGGTCGTGGCGGCCATCGGGCTGGGGCGGTGGCGGGTAGGGGTAGGTGAAATCGGGGACATCTTTATCCCGGCCCCACATGGTCAGGGTCCACTCCCAAACGTTTCCGCTCAGGTCGCAGACTCCGGCGGGACTCTGGGGCGGAAAGTGGGTGACCGGGGTGGTGCTGCGTCCGGTGTTGCAGCGAGTGGCATCGAAGGTATCGCCCCACGGGTAAGCGCGGGCCTCTTCCGGAGCCTGTCCTGCGACCATAGGGAGTGTCGAAGGGCCACGGGCTGCTTTCTCCCACTCCGCCTCGGTCGGCAGGCGGTATAGTCGCCCCGTTTCCCGCTGGAGCCAGTGGCAATAGGCCACCGCTTCGTCCCAACTGAGGCCCACCACCGGATGATCCAACTTATCGCCAGGCGGCTTCTGACCGACCCTGGCCAACTCCCAGCCTGTTGTGGAGGAGACGGCCACGCCTTCCTTTTCAACATAGATCAGATAGTCGCGGTTGGTAATGGGGTATTTGCTGATTTGGTAAGCCGGCAGGTCCAGCGCGTGTTTGGCCCACCGGCCCGTTTCATCGTCGCCCATAATAAACGGCCCGGCGGGGATGTCAATCATGTCCGGCTCGAAGGGTTGGCGGGGAATTTCGGGCGTCTCCGCTTCCGGGGCAGTGCCGTGATAATGGATGTGGGTTACTTTGTCCCGGCCCACTTTATCCCCACCGATGGTCTCCACGTGCTGGTCCCGGCCCGCTACCTGGCCGGTGACACCGCCCGTCACGGTGAATAGGCCCCCCTCGACGTTGACTTCGCCGCCGCTGATGTCGGAGATATTGATTTGGCCTTCGGTTGATTGGTCGTCTGACATTTTTGCTCCTCTCCCTTATGAGCTACGCCGTTCAAGACCCGAAAGGTCTCCAAGTTTGATTTCTTGACCAGGTTTGACCCCAATTGACTCAGGTTTTCGTCTAAAATTGACTGCGGAAACCTTTAGGGTCTGATTTTTCTTACTGGGCTGACCGCTCCACCTTGATCCGGTCATTGATCTTTTCCAAGACCAGCCCCACCCCGGCAAAGGGGTTCTGCAAGGTTGTGGCCGTCACCTCCAGAATGTCCGGGGCCATGGCGCTCATCGCGTTGAACCATTTGCTGACCTTGTCCGGGTTGACCTCCTCGCCTTTGGCTGCTTCCGCTTCCACTTTGGCCGCCGTTCTCTGCAAGGACTCTTTGTCATCCTCATCCAGATCGGCCTGGGCCTCAAGCGTAGCCTCGACCGCCTGCCGCCATTCAGCCAGGGCCGCCGCCAAGACCTCCTGCGGCGAGGGTTGAGCGCCGGGCGAGGCTCCGGTGATTTTGTCACGGCCCACCTTATCCCCGCCAATGTTTTCCACGACTTTGTCCCGACCGGCGACATCGCCCTGCACATCACCGGCGGTAAATATCCCGCCGCCCACATTAAATGTGCCGCCGCTGATGTTGCTCAGGTTGATGCCGCCCGTCTGCGTCGATGAAGATGGGGCTGGCGGATCACCCGACAGCCGGGCTACCTCCCGCGTCAGCTCATCATCGCTCAGGGCCGAGACCGGTTGGTCGGAGGCAGTTTCCAGTTCGGCTCGTAATCCGACTAATTTGTCCTCAAGGTCTTCGATTTCAATTAAAATTTCGGGGGATGTGTTAATCCCTTTCGTGGCCTCCTGCTCGCGCAGCTTTTGTAAGCGGCGGTTGTAAAGCCTGATCAGTTTTTGAATATCATTTCGACGTGGCATAACGCTCTCCTTTGACTGTGGGGGTCAACGACCAATATACGGATTTACGTCTTTCCTGACAAGATTTCCCCAGCAACAGCTATCCGCTGATGAAACAGTCAAGGTTGACGTTTGCTTGATGCTTTTTATTGTACCATACTTACGCCGTTATCGCCTAACAGGATGGCTCTGAATAGGCGCACTTCACACAGCGAAAGTGGTTGCCGACTGGCCAGAGGATGTATCGCCCTACGGCGAAACCACCCGCCCGGAGCGGGCCGCCTCATACAACGCCAAAATAGTCCGCAGAAAATCGCGGCTCTGGCGCAAGGGGACGACCGGCTCGGCTCCATCCAGGACGCAGGCTTCCATCGCGGCCACCTCGGCAATGTAGGGATTGTTACCGTCGGGGGTGACGAATGTTTCGCCGTCTCCGTCGAGGGTTGACAAAACCAGGGGGGTATCCCGTCCTCGCCCGCCCGGTTTCCAGGGATCGACGGCCTCGATCAGACCCCGGCTGCCGACGATGTGCGCCCCGATCCGAAAAGGCGCTCGAAAGCCGCAGCTAATCTGGGCCACGACGCCGTTGGCAAAGCGCATCTGCCCCACCAGCGACACATCCACACCGCTCTCCCCTTCGATCTGCTGCGCCCAAACCTCGACCGGAGCGCCGGACCCGGCCAGCACAACGGCCAGACTGGCCGGATACAGGCCCACGTCCCACAAAGCGCCGCCCCCCAAGGCCGGGTAGAGCCGGAAATTGTGGCGGTTCTCCGGGGGCAGGTAAAAGCTGAACCAACTGTTGATGAGCCGCACCTGACCGATGCGCCCCGCCTGAAGCCATTCCCGAATCTTGAGGAGTTGGGGATGGTGCAGAGAAGCGATGGCCTCGAAGATGGTCACCTGATTGGCCGTGGCCGCCGCTGCCAGGCGCTCCCACTCGGCCAGGCTGAGAACCAGCGGCTTTTCACACAGGACGTGCTTCCCGGCCTCCGCCGCTTTGATGCTCCATTCGGCGTGGAGGCTGTTAGGCAAGGGATTGTAAACGACGTCGAGGGTCGGGTCGGCCAATAGCTCGTCATAGCTGCCGTAGGCCGTGGAGATGTTTTTTTCGGCGGCGTAGGTTTGTGCTTTCTCGAGGGTGCGGCTGGTCACGGCTACCAATTCGCTGCGGGCCGATTGGTGGAGCGGTCCCACCAGCGAGCGGTTGATCCGGGCTGTGGAGAGAATTCCCCAGCGTAATTTTCGGGTCATCGGTCATCCTTTCAACAATCACTATAATTTCACGAATGGATCGCCAATGTACCATAAGACGGCTATTCACCCAAACAAAGGGTTATTTTTGTAGAACAAATTGCAGATTTGCGAAGCGATAGTTTTTCAGAAAAACAATTTGGGTTCGTAGTGACGGCTTTAGCCGTTTCGGACGACTAAAGTCGTTGCTACGAACCAGGAGTCAAAATCATTTTCTGAACGTCTATATTACACCGAGGCAGAAATAAGCCGACAGATAGAGCGTCTAGCCAAGTCCGTGACTTGGCGGGTTGCCGGGCCAACGACGCAAGTCAGGGCGGAGCCTCTCTGTACGGACTTGCTGGGAGCGAAATAACTGTCGGAAGTTTTTCGCCGTGCTGTACTCGGACGTTTCGATACTGGAACAATTTAGCAAATTGTTCTACAATCAGTAGACCGCAGCACCCTTCGATACAACCTCGTCCCTCGGTTTACTCAGGATGCGATTGCGGTCTACTGACAATCGTCACCAGGAGAACCAAATGACCGAGATTCAAACCTTACTCGATCCTATCAAACGCCTTCACGAGCAAATCCGGGAGGCGGTGGTCGCAGCTTGCGAAGCGGCGGCTCTGGCGGAGCTGGCCCGGATTGACCACGAGGCCGACAGTGATACGATCTACGCCATCGACCGGGTCAGCGAATCGCTGCTGGTCGAGTTTATCGAACGGGAAATCGCCGCGACGACGCCGGTGGTTCTCATCGCCGAGGGATTGGCGGCGGAACAGATCGTGTTACCCCGAGGCGCGACTGAGAGCGAGGCCCTCTGGCGCATCATCGTTGATCCCATCGACGGCACTAGGGGCCTGATGTACCAAAAGCGGAGCGGCTGGATTTTGACCGGCGTGGCTCCCAATCGGGGGCCGCAGACGACGCTGCAAGACATCCAATTGGCCGTGCAGACCGAAATCCCGCTGGTCAAGCAGCACCTCGCCGATGTAATGTGGGCCGTGGCCGGACAGGGCGCTCAGGCCGAGCGGTTCAACCGGCTGACCGGAGAACGGTCGGCCCTCCGACTGGCTCCTTCCGGGGCGACGACGATTGCCCACGGCTTCGCCACCGTCTCTCGCTTCTTCCCCGGCCTCCGGGAGGCGTTGGCGGCCATCGATGAGGAGATCGTGCGGGCGGCGTTGGGGCCGGTGCAGGCGGGGCGGGCGCACTGTTTCGAGGATCAATACATCGCCTCCGGGGGGCAACTGTATGAATTGATGGCCGGTCACGACCGCTTTGTGGCCGATCTGCGTCCGCTGTTGGAGCCGCTGCTGGCTGAGCAAGGGTTGGCTCTGGGCCTCTGCGCTCACCCCTACGATCTCTGCACCGAACTGATCGCCCGCGAGTTGGGTCTCCTCGTCACCGACCCGCAGGGAAATCCCCTCCAAACGCCGCTGGATACGACCTCGAACGTCGCCTGGGTGGGGTATGCCAACGAGGCCATTCGTCGCCAAATCGAGCCGCTGTTGCAGGCCGCTCTGCGGCGACGCCAGCTTATACCGTGATCGACTCCGGGCGTAGGTTGAGCTGCGAAAGTAATGAGCTTACGTTAATTTGGATTGACCATCAGCCGTCGGAGCATCAGGTGGCGCGGAAACCAGGTGTAGAGCCACATCAAGCCAGCGCCCAGGTCAGCCAGCAGCGACCCGCTCAAAAACAGCGTCGGGTCGCTGGAGGCCGCGCATCCCGGTTAAACAACCGCAGATGCTTGCCAATAGCTGGTAAGCATCGTCAATTTCCTTTCCCCAATGACACCCTGTCAGGCTGCCATATCGAGCTGAGAACTTGAAAGACAATTTTGGGGTGGAAAAGCGCCTGTGGCGATTCTACCATGTGCTGGACGTGGAAGAAAACCTCGGCGTTTATGTTTCGTTTTCTACACCGTTTACAAAACGTCTATCTGATTGCCGTTCTCATCGGGTGCGTCCCGATTTCCTAAAACCTGGGACGCACCCCTTCTCACCTGTTCGGTTGCCAGACTGAGATCTGAAGTTGATTCTGTGAAAATTTCAACAATGAGTTCCGTTCCTGATTCATCCCATTTTCACGTTACCTTCGCAAGGCGTTCGCAGTCCCCTGTTATCCTTTTGTACACAGTTTGATTTTTCTACCCATCAAAATAATTGTGTTGTAAACGCAAAAGGAGAACAATATGTTCAGCCAAAAATTTTCAAATATCTTCGTCATATTTATCATTTTAGCCATAGCCACGATGGCTTGTGGCGGGCAAATGGTCGAGGAGGAGGCCGAAGCCGGCTTGCCGTGGCAGGAGTTTTCTTCCGAGGCGGGAAACTTTAGCATCCTTTTCCCCGGCACGCCCCGTGAGCGGGTGCAGATGTTGCCCGGTGGCGATGTCGAGACCGATATTTACAGCTATATCGTTGAAATCGACTCCTCGGTTTTCGCCGTGTCCTACAATAACGTTCTGTCTGTGAGTGAGGCCGAGAATGTGGTGGAGGCCAGTTTCGACGCCGCCCGCGATCATTTCATCGCTGATGTGTCGGGCGATCTCGTCGCCGAGGAATCGATCACTATCAACGGCCATCCGGGGCGGAAAGTGACCTTTACGATTGCCGATGACGTGCTACCCGGCGGGGGGTATGGCATTGTGGAGATGTGTCTGGTTGAACATCGATTGTATCAGGTGGCTATATTGGGAGCCAACGGTGACTACTCCGCCGCCGAGGTCGAGAGGTTCTTCAATTCCTTTTCCGTGTTGGCTGAACCGGCAGTCGAAGCCCTGGCCTATTAAAACCAACCTGGCGAACAAGACCCTGAAGGTTTCCACAGATCAGGTCAATCGTCAATGTCATTAAGTTAAGCGATGATAGCATCCCGAGTAGCGCGGAACGGCGTGGAGCGCGTATCGAGGCCGCGTCCTGCGACCGTAGGAAGTGTCGAAGGGGGTGGGGCTGATACAACGATTTGGAGCCACCCCGCACCCCTCGATACGGTTTCGCTACGCTCACCTACTCGGGATGC
>CAZWZZ010000262.1:0-7824 GCA_964638395.1 uncultured Caldilineaceae bacterium | reverse complement strand
CTATGAGCGGGCTAATGATTTCCAGCAAGTCACGGACTTTGCCCTTGAGACTGGCGGCGCTGAATGGTTTGGATAGAAAATCGGCCCGCTGGCCGGGAATGGGGAGATTCTCGCCGGAGCCGGAGATGTAGAGGACATTCATCTGCTGGATGATCCTGTCAACACCTTAACTCTCCAACACCACCAGCCCTACCAACCGATCCCGGCCCCGAATGGCCATTAGCAACTCACCGGTTTGGGCGCGGGCGGCCTGGGGTAGCGATTTGCCGTAGAGAGTCTTGTTGTTCTTCTTGGCCGACAGCATCATCACCCGCTCCGACTCCTCGACCACGGCGGCGGCGATGATCTGCCCATCTTCTTTGTTGAGACCCATGGCAATCACCCCTTGGCCATACCGCCCCTGGGAGGGATACTCGGCCAGCTCGGTAGTTTTGCCGATGCCCTGGTCGGTGGCCACCAATAACGCCGCGCCATCCTTGACCGGCCCGGCCCCAACAATTTCCCCCTTTTTGCCCAACTTCATGCCCCACACCCCGGCGGCGGTCAGGCCCATCGCCCGCACATCCTCCTCAGCAAAGCGGATGGCCTGTCCTTCGTTGCTGACCAGGATCACCTCGCCACCGCCCGGCGTCAGGAAGGCCGTCAACAGTTCGTCCCCCTTATCCAGCCCCATGACCGTGGCCTCTTTACCCCGAATCTCGACCAGGTCGCTCAGGCTGATCCGCTTGACCCGCCCCCCCCGACTGACCAGGCAGAGATAGCCGGACAAATCCTGGTCGGTGGAGAGGCTCAGTCCGGCCACAGCCGGCGCGTCCCCGGCGCTAAACTCCACCAGATTGAGGCCGTCGCCTGGCCCCTGACCTTTGGGAATCTGGTGGAGGGGACTGATGACGACCTGGCCATCGGCTTTGAACAAATAGAGTGTGTCGCGGGTTTTGGCCGATACCGCCACGCTAATCGGATCGTTTTGCTGCCCCCGGGCCGGACTGAGCCGCTCCTCAGCGGGCCAGCGGCAGACCTGCCCGCTCTGGCTGACGCAGACAATCACCGCCTCATCCGGGACCAGATCGCGGGCAGTCATCAACATATCTCCTTTGGTCGCCTCATCGACGATTAGCGTCCGGCGTGGGGTGGCGTACTTCTCTCTGATCTCGGTCAACTCCTCTGTGATGACCTTCAACAGTTTTTTCGGCGTTTGGAGTAACTCCTCGAGATATTTGATCTGCTTGAGCAGCTCCTTATACTCCGTCTCGATCTTCTTCCGCTCCAAAGCTACCAGACGACGGAGGGGCATATCCAAAATGGCTCTGGCCTGGAGCTCGGTCAGGTCCAATTTCTGGCGTAGATTCTTGCGGGCGCTTTCGGTGGAGCGGGAGCGGCGGATGATGTCGATAACCTCGTCCAGTTGGGAGAGGGCAACCCGCAACCCCTCCAAAATGTGGGCGCGGTGCTTGGCTTGCTCCAGTTGGTACTGGCTGCGGCGGGTGATGATCGCCTGACGATGTTCGATGAAGAGGCTCAAGGCCCGCTTGAGGGGCAGCAGGCGGGGTTCCCCATCCACCAGAGCTAACATATTGATGCTGAACGTGCCTTGCAGGGTGGTCATCTTGAATAGTTTTTTCAGCACCGTTTTGGGCTTGACGTTGCGGGACAGTTCAATGACCAGACGCATACCTTGCCGGTCCGACTCATCCCGCAAATCAATAATGCCCTCGATCTTGCCGTCGCGGGCCAGGTCGGCAATTTTTTCAACCAGGTTAGCCTTGTTGGTTTGGTAGGGTAGCTCGGTGATGACCAGCCGGTGGCGGTTACGGCTCATCTCCTCGACGTGAACTTTGGCCTGAACTGTGACCCGCCCCCGCCCCACGGCATAGGCCGACCCAATCCGATCATTGAGGTCATCCCCCTTGCCTTTGCTTTTCTGATAGCGGTAGATGATGCCTCCGGTCGGGAAATCAGGCCCTTTAACAAATTGGAGCAGATCCTCAACCGAGACCTCTTCATTCTTGAGCATACCCTCCAGCATAAACAGCAGGGCATCACACACCTCGCCCAGGTTGTGGGGAGGGACGCTGGTGGCCATGCCCACAGCGATACCGGAGGCCCCGTTGACCAGAAAATTGGGCATACGGGCCGGTAACACTTCCGGCTCGACCAGACTGCCGTCGAAGTTATCGACGAAATCGACGGTATTCTGCTCGATGTCGGCCATAATTTCATCGGCAATCTCGGCCAACCGAGCTTCGGTGTAGCGCATGGCCGCCGCCGGGTCGCCATCGATGGAGCCAAAATTACCCTGACCATCCACCAGAGGTGCTCGCATCGAGAACGCCTGGGCCATCCGCACCATCGCATCATACACCGCCGCATCCCCGTGGGGGTGATACTTACCGAGTACCTCCCCGACGATGCGGGCGCTCTTTTTATAACTCTGGTCGGAACGAAGCCCCAGGTCTCGCATAGCGTATAAAATTCGGCGATGCACCGGCTTCAACCCATCCCGCACATCGGGCAAGGCGCGAGAGACGATGACGCTCATGGCGTAATCGAGATAGGCTTCCTGCATCTGCTGTTCGATATCGACGGCGCGAACTACTCCTACTTCCATACAACCTCCAAAGTTTCGTAAATGTTGTCGAGTGTGAATCTGCGAGGAACTTAGGAGGCCGACACTTCCGTAAAACGCAAAACGTGAAACGTAATCGATTTTTACGTTTTACGGCGTCAACCCCACAAAATCCATTAAACCTCAAATCTACATCTAGTCCAGAACGGGCGTTCTATACAATATCCATACTATTATAGACAGTTTTGAGCCTGCTGGCAATAGCCAAAAAATATTTCGGGATAAAAAGAAAAGGGCGAGTCGGGTGACTCGCCCTTATGAGTTACAAGAGAACGCCTAGTAGCAATACCTTTCAAATAAGACGATTCTTCGGAGCTATGTCGCTCGCCACCCCCCCTAGCCCCCCAGCGGGGGGAATCTCGCTTTGTTGCTCCCCCCTTTGGGGGGCTGGGGGGGCTTATTTGAACAGTATTGCGCCTAGTAGTTGTTTTGCTGGCGGCGCATCATCTTGCGGCGGGCTTTACGGATGGCCCGTTGTTTGGCCAGACGGCGCTGCTCACTTTTCGACACAAACCAGCGTTTCTTGCGGTAAGTGCTTAGGATTCTGGCTTTGACAATTTCTTTCCGAAATCGTTTCAGCAACGAATCTTGGCTCTCGCCTGATCTTAGTTGGACACTCAAAATCTCACCCCCTTTCGTGAGACATTAAATTTACGGTTGAAATTTACTAAAAGGGGAGCGGTCTTGTCTGCCGCTCCCCGGCTCTATTTTCGTTTTGAGTTAGGCTTCGACAGCCACTTCGCCGGAGCCGTTGTCTCCGGCGATTATATCCGGGTTGACCTCACTCGTCTCGGTTTCGGTTTCTTCCTCTGCCTCCGGCTCCTGGCCATTCTCCGGCTCCTGGCCGTTGGGGCCAACTTCAGCCCCATCAAGGCCATCCGTCCCATCAACGCCCGCCTCTTCCTCGGCAAATTCGGGGTAGTAGTGGGGATAGCCGGTTCCGGCCGGAATCAGTTTACCCAGTATAACATTTTCCTTCAGACCGAACAAGTCATCCTGCTTCCCTTCGATAGCGGCCTGGGCCAGGACGCTGATCGTGTGCTGGAAGGAGGAGGCTGATAGGAAGCTCTCGGTGTTCAGCGCCGCCTTGGTGATACCCAACAGAATGGGCCGCCCGGAGGCCGGTTTCTTGCCTTTGGTGATTAGCTCCTGGTTCATCTGCTGGAACTTCTGGTAATCCATCAATTCACCGGGCAGATAGTCGCTGCCGCCACTGGTGACCAGGCGGACTTTGTTGGTCATTTGCCGCACGATGACTTCGATATGCTTATCGTGGATGGGAACCCCCTGAGAACGATACACCTTTTGCACCTCTTTGAGCAGGTACAACTGGGCCGCTTCCCGGCCCAACACCTGCAAGATACGGTTGGGGTTGAGCGCCCCCTCGGTCAACTGTTGACCGACGACCACGTGATCGCCGTCAGAGACCCGCAACCGGGCCGCCGACTCGATGTCATACTCCTCCTCATCCACCTGTTCCCAACGGATGATGACTTTGCTATCGGTGCGGACAACCTTGCCACCATGTTCGGCGGTGATGTCCTGATCGCCCCGTTTGGCAATTTTGCCTTTGGCCGCGATCTCGTCACCATCCTCGACCAAAATGGCAAAGTTGCCGGGGATCTCATACTCATCCTGACGCATTTCCGAGGCAACAATTTTCAACACCCGGCTGCCGTCATCGTGGTTGACGAGTTCCACCCGCCCTTCCAGGTCGGACAGAATGGCCTCACCTTTGGGCACGCGAGCCTCGAACAGCTCCTGCACCCGGGGCAGACCGTGGGTGATGTCGGAAACGCCGGCCACGCCGCCGGTGTGGAAGGTCCGCAGGGTCAACTGGGTGCCCGGTTCGCCGATGGATTGGGCGGCGACGATACCGACGGCGGTGCCAATGTCGGCCATTCCTCCTCGTCCCAAATCGGTCCCGTAACACATGACACACACTCCCTGCTCAAGTTCGCAGAAGAGGGAGGAGCGGACCAAGACTTCATCCAACCCCGATTGCTCGATGAGTTCGAACTCATTTTCACCGATCAACACGTTCCGCTCAAGTAGGACTTCGCCGGTTTCTTTATCCACCACCTTGGTTTGAGTCACGCGGCCCATCAGTCGATCTTTGAAAGGCTCGCCCCACTCGGCAGACTCTTGCGTGGTGATGAGCATCCCCTGTTTCGTGCCACAATCTTCTTCATTGACAATGACGTCCTGCGAGACATCCACCAGACGGCGGGTGAGGTATCCGGCGTCGGCTGTCCGTAGGGCGGTATCGGCCAGACCTTTCCGAGCGCCGTGGGTGGAGATGAAATATTCCAGCGCGGTCAACCCTTCGCGGAAGTTGGAGCGAATAGGTAGGGCGATAATGCGCCCGCTGGGATCGGCCATCAAGCCCCGCATCCCGGCCAACTGGCGGATCGGCTGGAAGCCACCTTTTGTGGCCCCGGAGTCGGCCATAATCTTGATCGGACTTTCCGGGTCGATAGCGGTTCGCACCGCCTCGGTCACTTCGTCGGTGGCATCGGTCCATAGTTGAACCGTCTTGATGTACCGTTCATCGTCGGTAATCAACCCCCGCCGGTACTGCTGCTCGGCTTTGTTGACCTGCTCCGTTACCCGCTCCAGAATATCCTGCTTCTTTTGCGGAACCGTAATGTCGGAAACGGAGATCGTCGTCCCGGAGCGGGTCGCATATTTGAAGCCGATTTTCTTGACTTCGTTGACAAAGTCGGCGGTAGCGTCAATACCCATTTTACTGTAGCTAACACCCACCAAATCCTTGAGCGCCCCTTTATCCAGCACCTCATTGACATACCGAATGGGTTCCGGCAGGATTTGGTTGAACAGAGCACGCCCCACCGTTGTTTCGATAGGGATCGTATTTGTTGACTCTTCGGTGTAATGCATCAAACGAATTTTGGCATGAATATCCACCTTGTCGAGGGAGTAAGCCAGGGCCACTTCGTCAAGGTTGGTGAACGTTTTACCTTCCCCTTTTTGACCGTCCCGCTCCATTGTCAGGTAGTAAACGCCTAAGACCATATCTTTGGTCGGCGACACCACCGGCTCCCCGTTGGAGGGCAGCAGCAAGTTGCGGCTGGCCAGCATCAACTCTCGGGCCTCTTTGACCGCCTTTTGCGACAGCGGAATATGAACCGCCATCTGGTCGCCGTCAAAGTCAGCATTGAAGGCGGAGCAGACCAGCGGGTGAATTTGAATGGCGCTGCCTTCGACCAAAATCGGCTCGAAGGCTTGAATACCGAGACGGTGCAGGGTCGGTGCCCGGTTCAACAGGATTGGGCGGGTTTGGATGACCTCCTCCAACACCTCCCACACTTCGGGCCGACGCTGCTCGACGATGCGCTTGGCCCCTTTGACGTTGTTAGCGTAGTTGTATTCGACCAGCTTTTGGATAACAAAAGGACGGAACAGTTCCAGAGCCATCCCTTTGGGCAGGCCACATTGGTGCAGTTCCAGGTCCGGGCCGATGACAATCACCGAGCGCCCGGAGTAATCGACCCGCTTGCCCAACAGGTTGCGGCGGAAGCGGCCCTGTTTCCCCTTGAGCATATCGCTCAGGCTCTTCAACTGGCGACGCCCGCGTGAGGAAACGGCTTTCCCCCGGCGGCTGTTGTCGATCAACGAGTCGACGGCCTCTTGGAGCATCCGCTTCTCGTTACGGACGATAACATCCGGCGCGCCCAAGTCGAGCAGCCGCTTGAGGCGATTGTTGCGGTTGATAACCCGGCGATACAGGTCGTTCAGGTCGGAGGTAGCGAAGCGGCCCCCATCCAACTGCACCATCGGGCGCAGGTCGGGCGGAATGACCGGCAACACGGTCAGAATCATCCACTCCGGCCGGTTGCCACTCTTACGCAGACTCTCGACCACCCGCAGCCGCTTGATGGCTTTTTTCTTGAGCTGCTTGGAGCGAGTGCTGCGAATCTGGACCCGCAGATCGGCAGCCATTTTGGCCAAATCGAGGTCTTCGCAGATGTCGTACAGGGCTTCCGCTCCCATTCCGGCGGCGAAGACATTCCCCCAGCGATCCTCCAGGTCTCGGAATTGGGTTTCATTGAGGAATTGGAGCGGTTCAATGCCCAGCAGTTCTTGCCGTTGCTGTTGAATCGTGGCTTCCAACTCGCCTAACTGTTGGGAGTCATCGCCGCTAATGGCCTCGATTTCCTGATCGGCCTGATGGCGTAGCCGGTCGATCTCGGCATTGATGAGGCCCTGTTCGCGCCGCATTTCATCATCGACATCGGCCTTGACTTCGTTCAGTCTGGCTTCAACCATCACATTGAGCAGTTGAGCGTGCTGCTTTTCCAGCACCTCGCCGGCATCGACAATGGCCTCATCACTGCCGCTAAAAAGCAGCGGCTCTTTGAGGGTCGTACCGGCTTGATCGTCAATCAGCCGCTGGAGTCTCTGGGCCTCTTGCATGACCGCTTCGATCTGATTTTCCTGACGTTCGGTCAACTCATCGATGAGTTGCTGCTCCCGGTCGCGCAGTTTAGCGATTTTCTCTTCGGCCCCGCCCCGAATTTCATCGACGTGCCCCTGTCGGGCCTCTTCGAGACGCTTTTCTTCCCGACCCAACTCATCATCCAGCCGTTTCAAGGCCCGCGCCCGCGCCTGCTCATCGACGCGGGTGATGATGTAGTGAGCGAAATAGAGAACCCGATCCAGATTCCGCCGGGAAATATCCAATAGCAGTCCCAGATAGGAGGGGACCCGCCGGGTGTACCAGATGTGGGCTACGGGCGCAGCCAGTTCGATATGCCCCATCCGCTCCCGCCGCACCGAGGAGCGGGTGACCAGCACCCCACACTTTTCACAAACGATCCCTTTGTAACGAACCTGCTTGTATTTGCCACAGTAGCATTGCCAATCCTTGGTCGGCCCGAAAATGGCCTCGCAAAACAGACCATCTTTCTCAGGGCGCAGACGGCGATAGTTGATTGTTTCCGGCTTGGTCACTTCACCGTAAGACCAACTACGAATCTCTTCCGGTGAAGCCAGGCTAATACGCAGGGCGTGGAAATCTTTAACTTCCAAAAGAAACCTCCTCACAATAAATAATCAAAAATCGAAATTTAGAGGTCAAACGTGGGCATTTCCAATAAAGATAACTGTCAAAAAATTCGTAAAACATAAAACGTAACGTTTTTGATCCTGAGTGGATTTTACGTTTCGTGGTTTAC
>CAZWZZ010000261.1:0-7833 GCA_964638395.1 uncultured Caldilineaceae bacterium | reverse complement strand
TTCCCTTTTGGAGCAACACCCCCGGTTTCCCCGTGCCAACCACATTCCCCACATTGTCAGCCAGCGATTGGCCCGGCGGCGGGCGGTTGGCTCATCCGGTTTAACTTCGTAAATTTGCCATCGCTCACGCCTAGGCGCATAATTACAGTGATTGAACGCTGGAGAATCTGGATATGGACAAAAAGGATACATAGGGAAACCAATGAAAACAGAGATTTTGATCCCCAACTCTATTTTTGAAGAGGCCCGGCAGTTAGCTCAAAAATTAGATATGTCTTTGAGCGAATTGTACACGGCGGCTATCGCGGCCTATGTGGCGACCCATCAAAACGAGACGGATGTCACCCAAACGCTCAATCAGGTTTATCAAGACGAAGCCCCCACCCTGGAACCGGAGTTGATTGCTTTGCAAGTCGCCTCCATCGAGGAAGAGAGGTGGTAATCCGGCGGGGTGAAATCTGGTGGGCCAGCCTGCCTGAACCGGTAGGATCGGAACCGGGGTATCGCCGGCCGGTCTTGGTGGTACAATCTGACGATTTCAACCGAAGTCGGATTGCTACGGTGATCGCTGTGGTTATTACCTCCAACACCCGATTAGCCCAAGCGCCGGGCAATGTATTTTTGTCGCAGAAGCTAACCGGATTGCCCAAAGACTCCGTGGCGAATATCTCCCAAGTCGTCACAATTGATAAAGATTTCCTGACAGAAAGAGTCAGAACGCTGCCGACAAACATTCTTGAGCAGATCGAAAGCGGGTTACGTCTGGTACTCCGGTTATAAGATTGACAGTGGTAAGGAGTTATAATGTACCGTTATGAAATCATCATCTATTGGAGCGCCGAAGATGAGGCTTACATCGCCGAAGTCCCCGAACTGTCGGGCTGTCTGGCCCACGGCGCATCTTACGACGAAGCCCTGACCCACGTCAAAGAAGCGATCCACCTGTGGCTGGAAATCACTCAGGAATTTGGCGACCCTATCCCCGAACCCAAAGGCCGCCGGTTGATGCTGGCTTAGTCCGTCCCCGCTCACTCATCGCCTGAGCAGACGGCTGATTATTGAGACCCTGCCCCGTATTGGCCTCTACCTCGACCTGACCGAGAGGGCCGAGGGGCGAGGCGTAGGTCAAGCCGGTGATGAACGCCTCGAAGCGCCAGATGGCTTGGTTCCCTTTTTGCAGCAATACCCCTGTTTTTTCCGAGGGCGACCCCATTCCTATATTTTCCTCATCTTGGTGTATAATGTGACTCAAATCATTTCCGTCGGGGCTGAAAAAATTGCGTTACACGTTTGAGTGGGACCCAAACAAGGCCAGCCGAAATTTGCGAAGGCACAAAGTAAGTTTTGAACGTGCGGCTGAAATCTTTTTAGACCCATTCGCCATTTCTATCTTCGATGAAGAACATAGCCACGAGGAAGAACGGTGGATAACGATGGGTAAAGATAGTCACGATGTTGTCCTGATTGTTGTCCACACATTTCAAGAAGTGGCTGTTGATGAGTGGGTTGTTCGAGTTATTTCAGTCTGGAAAGCGTCCAAAAATGAAATCAGGCAGTATGAGGAATACGAACTATGACCAAAGAATACGATTTTTCTAAAGGAGAACGGGGCAAGTTCTACCGCCCGAATGTTGAATTGAATGTACCGATTTATCTTGAACCGGATGTCGCCCAATTTGTGCGTGAGTTAGCCAAAGCCAAGAATATGGCAGTTGAGACGCTCGTTAATGACTGGCTCCGGCAGGATATTGCTCTTATTGGCGAACGTACCCCCCAGCAACATGCCGGTTAGACGGTTATTTTTGTGGGGTTTCCTGCCATCAACCCCACCTGCGACTTACCCCCGCTCACTCATCTCCTGAGCAGCCTGCTGATTGTTGAGAACCTGCCCCGTATTGGCCTCAACCTCGACCTGACCGAGCGGGCCGAGGGGCGTGGCGTAGGTCAGGCCGATGATGAACGCCTCGAAGCGCCAGACGGTGTGATTTCCCGTTTGCAGCAACACCCCCGGCTTCCCCGTGCCGACGACATTCCCCACATTGTCGGCCAGCCAGCGATTGGCCCGACGGCGGGCGGTTGGTTCATCCAGCGTCGCGGCCAGGACAATGACCCGGCTGCCCTCCGGCAAAGTGACCGGCGTTTCAAACTCGACCCGCCCTTCGCGGATAATGCCTTTGTAGGTTGTACTCATAAGGTTCCCTGTCCCCAAGTTGTCAGTTTTCATCAATTCAGATCAAGTTCATCAAACATCAATTGGTCGGTAGAGACCTGAAATAATCTGGCTATTTTTATAATCATAGCCGCGTTAGGTGTCTTTTGTCCATTTTCCATTTGGACGATGTAGGGACCACTAACACCAAGCATATCCCCCAACTGTCGTACAGTTAACCCATCCCTTTGACGCAGGGCACGTAGTTTTTCTCCGAATCTTTCCATAATTTTTAAGAGATTTGACAGAGTTTAAGAGACGTAGTATCATCCTGATAAGCTATAGCTTATCAGGAATCTTTTACTAAAAACGACAATCCTATGTACTGGTCAATAACAATTGCACTTTGTTTTGGTCGCAACACTACAGCAAATTGAGGAAATCAACGAATAAAGCTCACAATTCGTTCCTTTCTGCCATTCGCTGTAGTGTCTCCGGTGCAATTAGGAGTTGATAATGAAACCAACCCTCAATTTTGAAAACGGATACGTTACCGTTGAACTTTCTCCGTTCCAATGCGCCAACATCGCCGCAGCCTGTCATTTCGCCAGCGAGTTCAGCTTTGATGAAAAGGTTGATACCTGGCGGACGTTAGGGGCGTTGTTTCAAGCCTGTACTATCGTAGGCGTCGCCCAGTGGCATCTGTCCGGCCCTGATTTGGAGGCGTTGCTTCACCAACTGGAACAATTGAATGGTAGAAAAGCTGGTGATGGCGACAAAAGTAATTTGAACGGGCACAAGCATTAGCCAAATCCCGCCGCAATCTGACAGATTGCGGCGGGTCTCTTTTTGTATGGTAGGCGAAATCCCTGTTTTAGGCAAGGCTACGTATTCATCCCCTCATTCCCAATTTCCAACGGGAACTCTTTGCGTCTCTGCGGCGTCTAGGTATCATGAGAAGAGTGACAAAAAAGGAGAAACCCGTGAAAAAAATGCCCCACCTCAAAACCCTATTCTGGATCATCACCCTAATCGCCCTGACCGCCTGTGGTGCAGCCACAGCGGCCCAAACCAACCAACAGACGCCGGAGCCGACGCCGACGCTGCCCCCGCCGCCCCGGCTTGCGTACACGCCGGTCGCGGCCGAGCAGGCCGCCCCGATTGTTATCCAACGCCTACCCCGTCGAGGGGCGACGCTGGCCCCGGACGGCAGCCTCGAGTTGGTCTTCGACCAGCCGATGGATGAGACGGCCACGGCTGACGCCTTCACTTTGCAAACCGCCGCCGAGCCGCCGGCCGACATCAGCGGGACGGTGGCCTGGGCGGATGATGGGCGCACGCTGCGCTTCACCCCGGACGAGCCGCTTGAGCGCAACACCACCTACGACGTTATCCTGACCCAAGAGGCGGCCTCGGTCGATGAGGTGCCCCTGGTCGAGCCGTTCACCTTCCGCTTTAGCACGCCCGGCTTTCTGGAAGTGACCCAGGTCATCCCCGCCGAGGAGACCGCCGACGTCGAAACGGACGCCACCATTACGGTCATGTTCAACCGCCCGGTCGTGCCCCTGACCTCCATCGACGAGGCCGAGGATTTCCCGGAGCCGCTGACCTTTGACCCGGCCATCAGCGGTGCAGGGGAGTGGCTGAACACGTCGATTTACGTCTTCACCCCGGAGGAGCCGCTGGCTGGCGGGACGACCTACACGGCCCAGGTTGCGGAGGGGTTGGAGGATGTGGCCGGGGAGACGCTGCTGCCGGAAGCGTTTGAGTGGCGCTTCACCACCCAGCCGCCGGAGGTCGTCTTTACCTCGCCCAGCGGCGGCGAAACGCTGATCCCCATCGAGCGGGCCATCGAAGTCACCTTCAACCAGCCCATCGACCCCCAATCGGCCCAGGATAACTTCCAACTGAACAACGCCAACTTCCTGGTTGACCAGAGCGTGCCGGGCGAGTTTCTCATCGAGGCCAACAGCTTGACCTTCACCCCCACCAACCGGCTCGATTTCGATACGACCTACGAAGTGACCCTCGACACCGGGATCACCTCGGTGGCCGGGGGGGAAGGGATGGTCGCTCCCTATCAATTCACCTTCACCACCGTGCCCCTGCCCCGCGTCATCGGCACCGAGCCGAGCGACGGCCAGAATGATGTCTGGCCCCGCACCGATTTCACGATCCTCTTTAACGCTCCTATCAACCCGGCTACCGTGATGGAGCAAATCGAGATGGTTCCGCCCCTGCCGATCACGCCGACCGAGGTTTTTACCCGCTACTCGCCCTGGAACAACGCCTTTAGCTTCAACTTCGGCGCGAAACCCTCGACCGACTACCAGGTTCGCATTTCGCCGGGCATCGAAGACCCCTACGGCAACCAGACCGAGGAGAACCTGACGGTCGATTTCCGCACCGCGCCCCTGCCGCCCAGCTACCAACTGCGCGTGCCCGACCTGATCGGCACTTACGACGCCGACCTCCCGGCCAAGATGATTGTCAGCTTTGTCAACGTTACCAACCTCAATCTGCGCCTCTACCAACTGGAGGCGGACGAAATTTTGCGCCCCCAATGGGAGTGGAGCGACTACCAGCCCCAAGCCGCCAACCTGGTCCGGGAGTGGGAGGAACGCTTAGAGGCCCCGGCCGATGAAATCTCCTTCCACACCATCGACCTGGTCGAGGAGGGAGGCACGCTGGAGCCGGGTCTCTACTTCCTGGACAGCGACTCGCCCCAGCTTGATAACCGCAACTTTTACAACCGCCGCCATCTGCTGGTCGTCACCGAAAGCCAGTTGACCCTCAAGGTGGGGCAGCGGGAGGCGCTCGTCTGGGCCACCGATTTGGCCACGGGCCAACCGCTGGCCGATCAAGCGGTGCTGTTCTACAACGAGAATGACCAACGGCTGGGCACGGCCACGACCGATGCCGACGGCCTGGCCCGCTTCGATTTGGAGCAGGGCCAGCGCAACTCGCTGTTAGCCGTGGTTCTGCCCGACGGCGGCCAATTCAGCGCCATCTCCGAAAATTGGGCGCGGGGTATCCGGCCCTACGACTTCGGGGTGGAGGCCGCCTACGGTCAGGCTGACTACAACGTGCATATCTACACCGACCGGCCCATCTACCGCCCCGGCCAGACCGTCTACTTCAAGGGCATCGTCCGGGCCGAGGATGATGTCGATTTCAGCCTGCCCGACCTGGGCCAGGTGCAGGTCACCATCCGGGATGCGGCCAACGAAACCCTCTTCGAGGAGATGGTCGAGCTTACTCCCTCGGCCACCTTCAACGGCGAATTGGCCCTGGCAGAGGGGGCCGCGCTGGGTCGCTACGTCATCGCTGTTGAGTTCGACAACAATTATTTCGAGCAATCCGTCCAAGTGGCCGCCTACCGCCCGCCGGAGTTCGAGGTCACGGTCGAACCGGGCCAGACGGAACTACTGCGGGGCGAGACGGTCACGGCCACGCTGAACGCTACCTACTTCTTCGGCGGGCCGCTGGCCGAGGCTCCCGTCACCTGGAACGTCCTGGCCGAGAGCTACCGCTTCGAGCCGCGCCAACTGGGTAGCTATCAATTCACCGACTCCGACGACCCCTACACCTGCTACCGCTGCTGGTGGTATTTCGAGGAGCCGGTCCCGGAGCCGATTCTCAGCGGCGAAGGCGTGACCGACGAAAACGGCCAACTGATTATCACCCTCGACGGTCAGGAAGTGGATGAGGCCCTGGCCACCGGTAGCCACCAACTGATTGTCGAAGCGACCGTGACCGGGCCGGATAATCAATTCATCTCCGGGCGACAAACCATCACCCTGCACAAGGGGGAATATTACATCGGCCTCCGTTCGCAAGAGTATGTAGCCGACGCCGGAGAGGAGACGGCCATCGACCTGGTCGCCGTCGATTGGGCTGCCGAGCGACAGCCGGAGCGCACGCTCGATGTGCAGGTGGTCCGCTACGAGTGGGTCAACACCTACATCGAAAATGAGAGCGGCGGCGGCTACTGGAGCTACGAAACCCAGAAGGAACTCATCGACCAATTCACCGTCACCACCGACAGCCGGGGCGAAGCCATCGCCCGCTTCACTCCGCCCGAAGGCGGCAGCTACCAGATCATCGCCCAAGATGCCGACACCCTGACCGAACCGGACGCGGACAATGAGGATAACGAAGATAATAATGAAACGGAAGACCAATCTCCAATCTCCCAATCTCTCAATCTCCCCATCTCCCCCATCCGCTCCTCCATCTTCATCTGGGTGGCCGGCGAAGAGGATGTCTCCTGGCGACGGGAAAATCACGACCGGCTGACCCTCATCAGCGACAAGGTTGAGTATGAACCGGGCGAAACCGCCGAAATCCTGATCCCCTCCCCCTTCCAGGGTGAGCAGGTCGCCCTGGTGACCATCGAGCGGGGGCGCATCATCGAGCAGGAGGTGATCGAGTTTAGCGGCAGCAGCCAGGTCTACGAATTGCCTATTATCGAAGGGTACGCGCCGAATATCTACGTTTCAGTCGTGTTGATACAGGGTCGGGAAGGGGAACAAGTAGGAGATGCCCCTCGCCTGGCCGATTACAAAGTGGGCCTGCTGCCTATTGATGTTACCCCCTCGGCTCAGGTTCTCAACATCAGCCTGACGCCGAGCGTGGAGCAGGCGCAACCGGGGACTGAGGTCACCTACGATTTGGAAGTGACGGACGTGACTGGTGAGCCGGTCAGCGCCGAGTTTTCGCTGGATGTGGTCGATAAAGCCGTTCTCAGCCTGCAACCCCGCCAGCCGGAGGCGATTGTCGAAGCCTACTACAACCGGCGGGGCCTGGGCATCCTGACCGCCAGCAACCTCTCTAATTCGGCCAACCTGCTACTGCAAGAGCTGGCCGAAGATTTGGGGCTGGAGTTGGAAGAGTTCGCCGTGGCCGAATCACGGGCCGCAGATGAGGAACTGGCTATGGAAGCGCCGGCCGAGGCAGCCCCGGCCCCGCAAGCGACCAACCAGGCCTTTGCCGTCGAAGAGGCGGAAGCGGATGGCGTGGGCGGGGGCGCGGCAGCCAATCAAGCCCAACTGCCCGCCGGGATCGAGGTTCGCGAGGAATTTAGCGATACGGCCTACTGGAACCCGGTCATCACCACCGATGCCGATGGTCAGGCCGACGTGACCTTGACCCTGCCCGATAACCTGACCACCTGGGTGGTGCGGGGCGTCGGACTGACCGACGAAACGCTGGTCGGCGAGGCGACGACGGAGCTGGTCTCCACCAAGCCGCTGCTCATCCGGCCCGTGGCTCCCCGCTTCTTCGTGGTCGATGACCGGGCACAGTTGGCGGCCAACGTCAGCAACAACACCGATGACGATCTCGACGTGGAAGTGACCCTGGCCACGGATAACGGCCTGGTAATCGACACCGAGACGGCGGCGGTGCAGACGGTGGACATCCCGGCCCGCAGCGAAACCAAAGTGACCTGGGACATCAGCGTGACCGACGTGGCGACAACCGAAGTGGCCTTTGCCGCCGTCAGCAGCGATGGCGAGTATGAAGACGCGGCCAAGCCCCGCCTGACCACCGGCCCCGACGGGTCGCTGATTGTGCTGCGCTACACTGCCCCGGACATCGTCGGCACCGCCGGGCAGTTGGTCGAGGCCGGGAGCCGCACCGAGGTGGTGGCCCTGCCCCCCAACTTCGACGAACGACAAGGG